>CALFWW010000010.1 GCA_937928575.1 uncultured Saprospiraceae bacterium
TGAAATGCAGATTCAAGTAGGGGAGAGTCCAATCCACCAAATCCATGCTGCATGTAGGTTTTCGGCAATTTTTTGTTAGAATACACAAGTGCTGGACGAACTAATGATATTTTCAACGCATCTTTTTGGGTAAGCAAGAAACAAACAAACCACAGATTGATTTGACAAAACAGGTCATCCTCAAACCATAAATACACTTCAGATTGTTCAGGAATTTCTCGAATACGCTCTATTTCCGACATCGAAGTATTATGATAAATAGAACTTCCCACTTCATAATTTTCATTTAGGAAGGATGCTCGTATTTGGTAAAATTTGGATAGGGAATTTGCATCAGGTGTATATATGATGGGACCATCAACAAGACATTCGCGCATGATAATTTGTTCTCCAGCAATCGTTTCTGGAAACTGATCCTTTAATGCATCGCCATTTAAAATGTGGAAAACTTTTTTCAAATGAATCTACTCTTAGTTTTTAAATTTTTCGACTTCAAACAGCAACCTCATACTTAGCGTGATCCACCAAAGTATAATACAACGTAATCGCCATAGACAGCATTAAATAGAAAGCGAATAAGCCATTGCCATAAGGAAGATAATGATCGAGCTGATACCAACTATTCAAATGATACATCAACGCAAAGCCCATCACCAATTTTAAAAATTCCATTGGAATCGCTAGTCGATGTCGATCCATCAACGTAGTGTAAGCAAAAATAGAAATCAATAAAAACATTCCATAATAGAATAAATCAAAATAAGCGCGATCGGGAAGTAAGGTTATTAAATGGAATTGAAAAAGCAAATGTAATGTTAGTTGAATGCCACTCCAAATAATTAGGCCAGTCGTAGCTTTCGTTGTATACTTCACTTGGTCCCGTGCATGTTCTACATACTCGATTGGATACTGCTCATTTACATCGTCGGGCCTCCACCCTGTTGGCATAAAAAAAATACGGATTTTATCCCACCAATTTTGAGCTCTCCAAGCATCTTTGATCAACTGCCAAAGATGGATGAAATTTATCAAAACAGGATTCCAAGTAGCTACCGCTTTTTTGACACCATAAACAGGTGGAACATCTGGAAGTTCTTCTTGAAAAGTACCAAACCATTTATCCCAACAAATAAAGATGGCACTGTAATTTTTGTCAATATATTCTTTGTTGATGGCATGATGGACTCGATGATGGGAGGGCGTCATAATCAGGTGTTCTAAAAAACCCATCCGACCAATCAATTTGGTGTGATACCAAAATTGAGCGAATAAATGCAAAGGTGCCAACACTACAACTACTTCATAAGGAATCCCAATCAACGCCATCGGGATATAAAGGAAAAAATAGACTTCTATAAATCCCGAAAGTGGTTGTCGCAATGCAGCAGCCAAATTGTATTCTTCGCTACTATGATGGGTGATGTGTCGGTTCCACATGATATTGAATTCATGATTCCAGCGATGACTCCAATAAGAACCAAAATCAATTCCAATAAATGCAAGGATATAAACGAGAGGATTGGCACCAACGTCAAATAGCGCAATGAGTTCTACCATCCATTCGTAACTGACAATAATGATTGTCAGTTTCAAAATCGTCTTTACATTGTTAGTCATCCCTGAACTTAGACTGGTGATAGTATCGAACGTCCGATAAACTTTCTTTTTCATCAAGAGACTGAATCCATATTCTATCGCCATTAGGATGGTGAAGAATCCGATAGCGATGGTCAAGACATTTGCATAGGCTTCCATGCTGATGATTGTTTGGTTAAATTTAGGTATAAGATACTTAAAATTTTGTTTGCAAACTTCTCAGAAAGCCTTCTGAAATAATCTTAAATCAGCGGATGGTCAAAATTTATGTGTATTATCTTAATCAGTGTAAGTTTTGAGAAAGGCGCAAGTCAAAAACCTGCATGAACAACAGGCACTTCCACTCGTTCTCTCAATGAGAAACCTAAAGAAAAAGCAGTAGATCCATCATGCATAATCTGCGTTTGAGGATGTAAATGCAAACTCAAATCATCATCTACATTGAAAGACAAAAGATGGGCATCCACAAAGGCTTCTACTCCATTTAGTAAATACACGACACCAAAACCGATGTAACTTAGTTGATAATTTTTGAAGTGAAAATCGCGTCTGTTTCTTAAAGTTTGCGCATCTGCAAATCCTACAAAACGATCTACCGTACATTCCAAGTCGTCTACTCGAAACCGATATGCATCTCTGAATTCTCGATATGCATTTCCATTCCAACGGATCGCATAAACCAGACTTCCGAGTCCTGCATACACCAGTGGAATTTTCCAATATTTTTTATTGTAGGCTTGGCCAGCACCAGGGAGTATCATAGATAGGAGTGCGGCTTTACGAGGAGAAGGATAGGGTTCTTTTAAAACCCCTTTTAGAAAGAATTCTTTTTTCTTTTTGACGGTCGCTGTAGAATCTAACACTACAATTTCTGATGAATCCACAACGATAGCAGTGGTGTCAATGATCTGCCCAACACAAATTTGATAGCTGATTGCAAAAAGTAAGACGAGTAAAAATCGGTTCAACATATAAACTTAAACGCTGATTGATTAGGCTAAGTATAATTTTATGAAATCTATTCGAAGAAATCCAAAATCCGGTTGAAGTCGATGTCATTATCGAAGTTAATAATAATTTGACCTTTACCAGTGGACTTCCTTTTGATGGCTACCCTAGTTTCAAATTGATCCGACAGATCATTTTGAATTCGACGATACTCCTCTGGTAAAGCTGGTTTTTTCTTCTTCGCTTTACTTTTCGAAGATTTCGGACTGTAGGATCTGATTAATTCTTCCGTAGCTCTTACAGATAGATTGTCTTCCTGAATTTCTTTGAACACACTTAGTTGAATAGATAAATCTTCAACACCCGAAAGTGCACGTGCATGACCCATCGTCAAGCTTTTGTTTTTGATTGCTTTTTGAACTTTTGGCGGAAGTTTTAGCAAACGCATAAAGTTAGTGACCGTACTTCTATTTTTACCGATTCTTTTGGATAATTCAGCGTGTGTCAAATTACATTCATCGATTAAACGCTGGTAAGTAATGGCAACCTCAATCGCGTTTAAATTTTCACGTTGGATGTTTTCAACCAGTGCCAATTCCAACATTTCTTCATCCTTAGTGATACGGACATAAGCTGGTACTTCTTTGAGTCCCGCCATTTTAGAAGCCCTAACACGACGTTCACCAGAAATTAATTGGTAGGTTTTCTGCGTCAAACGACGAACAGTTATTGGTTGAATTAACCCATAAGATTTGATGGATTGTGACAATTCTTTCAACGCATCTTCATCAAATTCTGATCTTGGTTGATCCGGGTTGGTTTCAATTGCGGACAATTTAATTTGTGCAACTGCACTAGAAAGTTCTTGAACTACTTTTTTAGGATCTACTGCAATTTTAGAATCAATATTGCTAAGTAGTGCACGTATTCCTAAACCCAATTCTTTTTTTTCTTTCTTTTTGGCCATATCTTTTGTCTTGACTTTCTTAACTGTTTTCTTCTTGTCTTTAGAGAGCTCGATTCTTTCCATTTAGCTAACCTTCTTTTTTTTCTTTTTCTTTTTTGTGGTCTTAGCTTTTTTGCGTCCCTTCTCATTTTTGGCAAGGAACTCATTAGCTAAATTAAAAAAGTTGATGGCACCTTTGCTGGCAGCATCATAAAGAACAACCGGGATATGCAAGTTAGGTGCCTCCCCGATTTTTGAGTTACGGTGAATTATTGTTTTATAAGTTTCTTTTTTAAATGTTTTGGTCACTTCATCCACGACCATATTCGCCAATCTCAATCGTTTGTCATACATAGATAACAAGATACCTTCAATTTTAAGATCTGTATTTAATTGTTGTTGAACCAAGCTGACCGTATTCTTCAATTTCCCTAAACCTTCCAATGCAAAGAATTCACATTGTACCGGTATCAAAACCGAGTCTGCTGCTGTCAATGCATTCAAAGTAATTAAACCCAAAGAAGGTAAGCAATCAATAATGACATAATCGAAAATATCTTTTACTTCATCCACCATTTTTTTCATGATGAATTCTCTCCTTACTTTGTTGATCATTTCCACTTCCGCACCAACCAAGTCGATATGCGATGGAATCAAATACAGATTTGGAGTGGTCGTATCTATGATCGCTTCTTTGGCAGAAACATCATTGACCAAACAATCATAAGTGCTGTACTCTATTGCGTTCGGATCATACCCGACACCACTAGAAGCATTCGCTTGTGGATCTGCATCGATTAATAATACTTTACGTTCTAATATTGCCAAACAGGCTGCCAAGTTGATAGCAGTGGTTGTTTTTCCAACACCTCCTTTTTGATTTGCAATCGTGACTACTTTTCCCATAATTTTTGCTACAATTTTTTAATTAAAATGTAAGCGATTCTCCCATCGTTGGTAAAATTAATTCTTTTCCTCTTAGTCTGAAAGCACCCTTTGCTTTTTCGTGATCTATTTTAATAACATCAAAAGTATCAAAATGACATCCTACGATTTTGTCGCAACCAATAAATTCAGCTGCAACGGCCGCATCTTCATATCCCATCGTGAAATTATCCCCAATAGGAAGGACTGCGAAATCGAGATTCGGATACCAATCTTTGATGAGTTTCATATCCAGTGTTAGTGCAGTATCTCCGGCAAAATAACAGGAATTCCCATCTGCCTCAATAACAAATCCTCCTGGGTTGCCACCATAAGCACCATCTGGCATCACACTAGAATGAACGGCCACCACAGAGCGGACCATTCCAAATTTGAATTTCCATTGCCCACCAAAATTCATTGGATGCCCTTGAATTCCTTTCTGTCCATACCAACTGACGATTTCAAAATTGGAAACA
This sequence comes from uncultured Saprospiraceae bacterium, assembly GCA_937928575.1. Classification (GTDB taxonomy): domain Bacteria; phylum Bacteroidota; class Bacteroidia; order Chitinophagales; family Saprospiraceae; genus CALDGQ01. The sequence goes on from CALFWW010000010.1 coordinate 4,894, forward strand.
ATCTTGGCGCCACATGACTTGGCAATCGCCTCTGCATCTGCGACGTGATCTTCATGACCATGTGTGATCATGATGTAATCAGGTTTCAAATCGAGGATGTTGATATCCTTTGCTGCAGGATTCGGACTTATAAAAGGATCAAAAAGTAAAGTAGCGGTACTTAACTTCAATAGAAATGTCGAATGACCGTAATATGTCAATTCCATAAAATAAATTCAGTTTTCTCAGTCTTAAAGATAATAGGTTTTACTAAATATCCCGTTTTAGCATTACCCTTTTTCACTATATATGTGTGTTATGTAAGTGTTTGATGTGATTTTTGCAGTCGAAGTTATGGTTAAACCTGTTAAGTCTTGCAATGCGACTTCGCTAAGCACAGACTTAACAGGTTTGCGCGCTGAAAAATTCTAGGTTAAAGATGGGTGTATTTTCTCCCTAAAGAACTTTCCATTTTCAAAAAACTGCCCATTCCTTTGTTTTATATTTGAATCAAATAAAAATAAAACTACATGATAACAGTAATTAGTGGTACGAATCGAGCAGATAGTTATACTGAAAAAATTGCCAACCAATACGTCAAGATATTGGAGAATGCTACGGATCAAAAAGTATCTTACCTGAAGTTGACGGATCTCCCGACGGACTTGGTACACAATAATATGTATACACCCGACCATCAACATGCGGATATTATCAAGTTGCAAGATGAGTATTTGATGGAATCAGATCGGCTCATCATCATTTCTCCGGAATATAATGGAAGTTTTCCAGGTATTTTGAAATTCTTTATCGATGCTTGCTCCATCCGTAACTATAAAGAAACGTTTAAAGGCAAAAAAGTAATGTTGGTTGGAGTAGCAAGTGGTAGAGCTGGTAATTTACGAGGCATGGATCATCTGACGGGTATTTTCAATCATGTAGGTTCTGTTGTGTTTCCAAATAAATTACCTATTTCAAATTGTAAGAGTGTTGTTGATGAATTGGGAGATGTGCAAGATAAAAGTGCTTTGGGTAGTATGGAAGATCAGGTGAAGGGTTTTTTGGAATGGTAGGGGTTAAGCTTATCACGCAGAAAGCGCAGAATTCTAGCGGACTATTTCTGTGGATTCTGCGCTTTCTGCGTGAAAAAAACAATTATCTTACGTTTGGCGTTGAAATAATCATACAGATGTCTAATGATCGCTGATCAACTTTACTCCACCCAATCCGCCACAAAAACATTCGTATCTCTAGTCCCTCCATTATTCCGATTAGAAGAGAAAGACAATTGCTTCCCGTCAGGTGAAAACATTGGGAATGCATCAAACGTATTGTCAAAAGAAATTTGTTCCAATCCAGTGCCATCTACATTGATAGAGAAGATATTGAATACTCTTTTGGACTCGCCATGATGATTGGTAGAGAATAAAATTTTCTTGCCTGAAGGATGGAAGTATGGCGCCCAATTCGCACCTCCTAAATTTGTTATTTGCTTCAAATCAGTACCGTCGATATTGCAAACATACAATTCCATTTCAGTTGGTTGAACCAGTCCTTGCGCCAATAAATCCTTGTATGCTTTTTGTGCTTCTGGTGTTTTAGGACGAGAAGAACGGAACACCAATTGTTTGCTATCCGGACTAAAAAATGCACCGCCATCATAGCCTAAACCATCTGTTACTTGGATAACATTTGAGCCATCAATATCCATCACGTATAATTCCAAATCACCTGAACGAGTAGAAGTAAAAACTATTTTTTTCCCATCTGGAGATACGGTAGGTTCTGCATCATAACCAGGTTCATTGGTCAATTGACGAATAATATTTCCTTCCAAGTCAGCTTCATAAATATCGAAGTCATCAAATACTGGCCAGACATATTTGCCATTGAGCGAACGGGGTGCATGTGGACACGCTGCATCACCCTTGTGGGTAGAAGCATAGATGATACTTTTGTTGCCTGGCATGAAGTAGCTACAAGTGGTTCTACCTTTTCCGGTACTGACCATTGGTGGTTGAAAAGTTTTTGTTTTTTCAGTGGCTACATCCATGAAAAATATCTGGTCACATTGTGCGCCCCAAGCTTCATTGGTTGCTTGAAAAACCAATTGCTTGCTATCCGTACTCCAATAGGCTTCGGCATTATCACCACCGAATGTCATTTGACGCACATTCGCAAAATGCTTCTCCTTCTCGTAATGCGTTTTTTGTGGGCCAACAGGTCTTTTTCCGTAATGCCCACCACTCTGTGCTTTATCCTTAGCTCCTTCTTTCTTATCATGCGCATGTCCTTGATGGTCTTTTTGATTCGCGTGATCTTCTGCTTTTGCCATTTCATTTTTCTCTGACGAATGATTGTCCTTTTTGACAATACTGGTAGTCGTTTTAGTATCATTGGTAGAAGTGGAATTAATAGTACTTTTTGGAGTGCAACCAAGAATGACTACTAAAATGAATAAAGAAATGTATCTAAACATGTGTAAATTTTTTCTAATAATTATAATTAACAAGAGTACCACTTTATTTGTCTAAAAATTATTTTCTTGCGTAAAATTAATGTCATAAACAATCTATAAAATCAAGACAATGGTTAGAGTATTTCTTCTATTATTTGCTATATCACTTTTTGGAGCTTGTAGCTCCGATACCTCGGATGGAGGTAGTTCAAGTGCTACTTCAGGTGCTAAAAAAGTGTTTGTTTACAATCAAATCAATTCGATCACTTCGCTGGATCCTGCTTTTGCGAAAAGTCAAAATAATATTTGGGGGGTGGATCACCTTTTTAATGGACTGGTCAGATTGGATGAGCAGTTGAATATTCAGCCAGCGATTGCAAAATCATGGGAGATTTCTGAAGATGGGAAAACGTATACATTCAAATTAAGAGACGATGTATTTTTTCATGATCATTCTTTATTCGAAGGTGGAAAAGGAAGGAAAGTAGTTGCACAAGACGTCGTCAATTCTTTTAATCGAATTATTGATAAAAAAATAAATTCTCCTGGTAGCTGGTTGTTTAAAGGTAAGGTTGCAAACAATGCATTTACAGCAACGGATGATTATACTTTTGTGATGAAATTAAACGAAGCATTCAGACCTATGTTGGGAATTTTGACCATGCAATATTGTTCCATCATCCCTCAAGAGATAGTTGATAAATTAGGAAAAGAATTTAGAAATAATCCAGTTGGAACCGGCCCATTTAAATTCAAAAAATGGATAGAAGGACAAGCTTTGTTTTTGACTAAAAATGAAAATTATTTTGAAAGTGTACCAAAAGTAGATGCGGTGAAAGTTGAATTCATGTCGGATAGAAAAACTGCATTTCTGGAAATGATGAAAGGTAAAATTGACTTCATGTCCGGACTGGAATCCTCTATCGCAAATGAATTGTTGACACCCACTGGTGAATTGAATCCAGCAAAAAAAGATCAACTACAATTACTAAAAGCGCCTTACTTGAATACAGAGTATCTGGGTATTAATTTGAAACAAAATGCAACCAATCCTTTGATGAAAAAGAAGGTTCGACAGGCATTGAATTATGGTTTTGATCGCGCACAAATGTTGAAGACGTTGAGAAATAATATTGGTAAACCTGCCGATGCTGGTTTTACACCAAGAGGTCTGCCATCTTATAGTACAAGTGCTACTCCTGGTTACCATTACAACCCCGATAAAGCAAGACAATTGTTGAAAGAAGCAGGCTATCCAAATGGTAAAGGCTTGCCCGAAATTGAATTGTTAACCAACAAGGATTATCTCGACCTCTGTACATTTATTACGAGACAGTGGGAAGATTTAGGCGTGAAAGTGAAGATTGAATTAATGGAATCCGCAACACTTCGTCAGCAAATGACAAAAGGAAATGCTGATTTTTTTAGAGCTTCTTGGATTGCGGATTATCCGGATGCTGAAAGTTTCTTTACCGTCTTTTACAGTAAAAATCCAGCTCCACCGAGATACACGCGTTTTGAGAATGCTAAGTTTGATCAACTATATGAACAAGCATTGCAAGAAAATGATGATGCTAAAAGACATGATTTGTATCACCAGATGGATCGTATTTTAATCGAAGAAGCACCTGTTATCTTCTTGTTTTATGATGAGACGGCTTTGTTTGTTCAGAAAGATGTTTCGGGTATTAGTAAAAATGCAATTAATCTGTTGGATTTGAGGAAGGTTGAGAAGTAGAGCGACTACGATCTAGTTGCGAATATAGATGGAATAAAAAAAGCCGCTGCCTGAATGAGGCAACGGCTTTTTTTTATAATGATAAGATCTTATTATTGACCTACACCCAATGACTTTAAAGTCTCAAGGTTCAAGTTACCAACAGGTAAACCTTTATCATTTTGGTACTGCTTAAGAGCAGTTTGAGTTTTAACACCCATAACACCATCAGCTGTACCTGGGTTGTAACCAGCAGCAGATAAAGCTTGCTGAACTTGTCTAACTTTGTTAGAAGTAGTTCTTTCAGCACAAAGAATTTCAGTCCAGATAGTGTATCCACCTTTCTTAACTAATCTTCTTTCGTTGATAGTTGTGTATACTGCAGGAATGTCGATAGATCTTGTAGATTCAGGAGAAACTAAAACTTTCTTAGTTACAGTTTTGTACTGAGCATCTACAGGAATTTCTTCAACACGAGCAGGTGTATCAATTACTTGTCTTGTTACTGTCTTGTACTTCGCAGGAACTACATCCTCAACAGTAGTTGCAGGAGTAGCTAAAACTTGGTAAGTTTCAGTTCTGTACTTCGCAGGAATTTTTTCGTAACAAGCAACATAACAGTCATCTGGATTCTGAGAGAAACAGTTAGGAGATTTTTTCTTTCTCACCCATTGTCCTCTTTCAGGAGTTTCCAATACTTGTCTTGTGTTTGTTTCGTACTTCGCAGGAATCGTTCTGATCTTTCTTTTCTCAGGCTCAGACATCATTTGCTCAGAAACTGTTTTGAAAGTAGCAGGAATCGTTCTGTACTTGACTGAAGCTTCTTTAGCTAAAACTCTTTCAGTTACTGTTTCGTAAACTGCAGGAATTTTTTCTAAACGTGTTGACGCTTCTTTTTTGACCTTCTGAACAGAAACTGTTTCATAAACATCAGGAATTTTACATTTAGCATAGCACTTGCCATACTCATTTGTTGGAGGTAAATCACCAAAAGGCGTTTCTGCTTCTACCTGAGCAACAGCTGAAGTAGAAATGAACATTGCAATCGCCAATACTAAAAGGGTACTTAGTTGGATCCTCATAATACTCTATTTAAGTTTTAAAAATTAGATAAATAATACATTAATATTCCGACGCCTATAATACCAATCAGTCACACATTACCGCTTGAAAATTAATTTAATAACATGTTATGATAATGTATAATATATAAAGGCAATCGCCCACAAAGTTAATTAAAATCTCTTTGGAGTCTAGCTTATTTAGAAGGATTTTTTCATAAAAAAAGTGATAGTCAATTTTGACTATCACCTCCAAATAAATTGATTAAAATTATTTAGCGATTATAATTTTAAAATTTTTTCCGTTTTGACCACTCCATTTCCATCTGTCCAACGGATTAAGTAGATTCCAGAAGATATTTCTGATAAATCTATTTGATTTTGTAGTAATGTGTAGTTTTTTGGTTTGTAGTTGTTTAACACTGTTCCTGCAGCATTTAACAATTCAATTGTAGAAGCGGACGAGATTGATGATCGAATGGTTGCCTTGTCTTTTATAGGATTTGGAAAAATTGCAAATTCAGAAGATTCATTGTCACCATTTTGAGTGAAAATTAATTCAATCCCAAAATGCTCACCGCTTTCTTTGTACGCTTCAGTTGCCATTTTATGATGATTAATAATGACTGCATCGACGGATGACATATCTTTTTCGGCTTTTATTTTTAGTGAAAAAACCAATTCATCTTCTACAAATGTTCTTTTAGTTCCAGCAAACCAATTGGTAAATATTAGCCCTTCGGTTGCTTTTTGACACCCAAAGTTATTTTTTGTCAAGAACGGAATCTCTCCAGGAATGACCTCTTCAAAAGTAATTCCTTCACTCAATTCAATAGCAAATTGATAGCCGATCATGCTTTTCGTATTAGCCGCCCGAAAGTTGAGTAGATATTCATTGCCCTTTTTAAGCAATTCTTGCTCAATTTTTAAGACAAATGGTGCTTCACCAATGTTATTATCGGATGCTAAGGTCAAAATGCTGCATAGCATCCCTACGAGGAGAGGAAGATATTTCATGGTTAAAATTTGTTATCCTAACTTACGAATTTTCTAGGAGATTTTCCTAAAATATTTACACAGTCGCATTTTGAAATGCGAATTATCTGAAAATCTAGAAGAAAATATATGGATATGATGTTAAAAGAGGAAAGGAGCTTATTGTGTAATCGCTAATTTAGCAATTTGTGGAATTGATTTTTCAGTTTCAATTTTGACAAAATAACTACCAGTAGGAATTTCTTGAATGTTGATGTCAATGCTGTTGATTCCAGCACGTCTGAAATCCTGAAAAACTGTTTTGATTGTTTTACCTGTAACATCCATTAAGTGTATATGACAAAAACTGGATTCGTTTAGGTTAAATTCTAGGGTTGTATTATCAGTAGCAGGATTCGGTGCTAATTTTAAAGCCGAAATACCTGACACCTCGTTTATTGCATCCGGTAAAGGACAACTTGCTGGCATGACTCCATAACTCTCAAGTTTTGTTTTTGCAACTTGATAGCTAAATGGCCATATATCGGTTTCAACAATTTCTTTGTCCGGAGCAATAATGATAACGGTAGGGTAAAAACCTAGTTGGTATTCGCCCGCAACATCTGTTCCGTTACCCTCAATACCTGTAACAACTGGTTTGTCCGATGTTCCCCCACAAAAATCTTCAAATGACTCTAGTTGAGCTAAAGTACCAGCTCCTTCAATACTTAAGATGTGTACTTGACTTTGATTGCAACCATAGTTATAGTACAGTTTGTTGATATCGGGAGCGATATCGCAGCAAGGTTGGCAATAATGTGCAAAGAAATCTATGAGTACATACTTTCCTGATCCAAGGATTTCGTATAGGTTGTGCTCTTCTCCAAATCTATCAGTAATTGAAAAGTCAACAGCGGTCGTCAGCGTGGTTTGTGCTTGAATAGAATTCAGCACAAATGAAAATAGTATCAGAAAAGAAAACAATTGTTTCATCGGACTTACAGATTAATTATCAAACAAATATAACGATTAAGTGTTTATTTGTCCAATATTTGACAAATAGTTTTTGGAAAAATAGACATTGTGCCAAATAAAAAAGCAGCCTTGAACAAACAAGGCTGCTTTTCTATCTAAAAATAGTGTCCTATTTAGTGAGCGCAAGTAATTTTCAATGAGGACGTTTCATTTCCATTCACATTCATTTTTACAAAGTACGTTCCATTTGCTAAGTCTGCAGTATTGATATCCATTTGATTGTACCCAGCAGCCAAAGTTCCATTAAATACATCTGCTACAACTTTTCCTGTCAAATCAATCACTTGTACAAAAACATCGCTTGTTTCATTCAAGTTGAATTCTAATAGCGCGCGATCTGAGGCAGGATTAGGATTTGCTGATAAATCACTTACTGCATTTTCAGTGATTCCTGATACAACACCACACTCAGCTTTGTCGATACCATTTTGAGTTAAAACTGTTTCTGCGATTGCATAACTAAATGGCCAAATATCTTGGCTGATAATGGATCTATCCGGTGCAATCAGAATAATAGTAGGATAAGCGCTAATTCCATAAGCGGATTGAACAGCAGCACCATTTCCGTCTAAACCTGAAGCAACTGGTGCGCCACCAGCAGCACCACAATCATTTTCAAAAGTTTCAGTTTGAGCAGCGGTACCTTCTGATTCAACACTAATAACATAAACATCACCAGTATTGCAGCCATAATCTTCATAAACGCTTTTCAATTCTGGTGCAATAGCGCAGCATGGTCCACACCAATATGCGAAGATATCTAACATTACATGTTGTCCACCATCTAAGATTTCAAATAAATTGTGGGTCTCACCATGAATGTCCGTAACAGTAAAATCTACTGCTTCTGTTAATGGAGTTTGAGCAAAAGTGATATTAACAATAAACATCAACGCTAATAAGGAAGTAAAAATTTTTTTCATATTTTTTATGTTTTGAAAGATTAATAGAAACCTAAATTTATTGTTTTTTAACTAAATAAATCTCATAATCAAATTTTCTTTTGTCTTTGATGTGTCAATTTAGGCTCTATGTTGAATAGAATGGGTAAGAAAATTTGAGTTTACCACAAAGGAAGTAGATCATATTGATAAAATTTGTATTATTTCTATATCCACGTGCTCTTCTTTTTGCTAGTTGAATTTTACTGTTAGTGCCTTCTAATATTCCATTAGAAACTTTATTACCTAGATAATTAATGATACCACTCCAATGTGCTTTTACTGTGTTTGCAAATTTAATAAGAGGCTGTATTTTTGACTCGTAGACTAAGTCGCACCAGAAGGACAAAAAACCTTTTGAGTCTTCTTTGTTTTCCATAGACCAGAAATCATCAAAAAGGAGTTTTAACCGATAAGCTTCTCCTATCGTCGGTAATAATTCTAATAGCTCGTTTCGATCTGTTCTTTGACGATTACTCAAATTTTTATTTGATTTTAAAAACAAATATTTATGTCCTTTGAGTTCTTTATGCAGAATATATTCTTTCTTTCTAACTTCGTCCATTGACTTATTCAACAAAGCTTTTACATGGTAACGATCAAATATGATTTGTGCATGCTCAAACTCACTGGTAACACCGCTTATAAATGATGGAGAAAGATCTATACATACTTGTGATATATCTGATCGTTTGGTCCCCTTAGACTCCAGATAATCAGCTATTTGCGTTATTGTTTTAGCTCCTTTCCCTGGTGTCACATGGACTACATTTGAATTATCCATATCCATCGCTACTGTTAAATATTTGTGCCCTTTTTTTGAACTTGTTTCGTCTATTCCAAGCGATTTAATTTCACTATGTTTTGCATCATTATAAGCAATCCCTATCCAATAATTGAATACAGTCCATATCCTATTTGGGTATTCACCTAGTACCTTTCCAACTTTGTTCACAGGCATTTCCTGCTCAATTAAACACATGCTAAAGGCCTCAAACAACAATGTAAACCCACTTCCAGATCTCGCCCATGGGACTTCAACTCGATGAGCCTTCTTTTCTTCATTCAGGATCCGTGGTACTTTACAATGAATATAGCATTCATGCTCAAAAAAATTGAGATGACGCCATTCTCGTTCAACACTATCATACACTAAACTTTTCCCTTGATCATCTAAATAATAACCACTACTATAAGCAATTCTTATATGCAACTCTTTTTTAGTATCTGGTCCAGTAAACTCTATCTTTTCTACACACCAAGGTGTTGATAAGCCTAAGGCCATCTCAAACATTCTTTCACTATTCATAGCCACTAAAATAACACCTAAATCAATAACTACCCATTCTATTCAACATAGCACCT
>CALFWW010000011.1 GCA_937928575.1 uncultured Saprospiraceae bacterium
ACGACCTCACGTCTAAATATGTGAAAACGTTCAACGGACAATGGAAAAACGGACATCGAACACGAATCAATAAAGAATAAAGATATACTTCGAACATATATCTTTTCATGGGATGGCGGCGCTTACGACAGTAGGCGCCGCTTTTTGCGTGTGCCATCGTCAAGCCTTCCAAAAAACTTGAATGGTAATCATTGTAAAAAACAAAGGTGGGGTATTCCTTTATGTTGATAAAATATGTAATCTTACTATTGCGCTCATTTCAATTCAACTCAAGGACGTGATTTAAATGACCTTTAGCCCCGTTCAAATAATAAATAAAAATGTTTTAGGGGGCGAATAATTAACAATAGACATACATATATTGATTCGATTACTGCTTTAAGAAAAAATAGAATTCAGGGACAACATTAGAAACAACTATTGATTTAACGAATAATGAAATGAAATTTTTAGCTGATGGTTTAACGCTGAAATGAAGTTTAAACATGAAAAAAAAGAATCTGATATTAGCTGATTCTAAAAAGGTATAGTTGGTTCTAGATTCAAAGGAAACACCCAGTTGATGAAACAAATCGAGGAACCATCAATTGAATTAACTACGGTGGTAAACACAGGTGGTTTACCAGATTACTTCCCATTTGCTACTCTGCTGAGTTCAAGAAGTCATGGAGTGACTACTGCAGAAATTAGAGGAAAATACACGACAACAGCGAGATAATTCCCGAGAAAGACCCAAACCGAAAACGCTAAAAATCGACATTTATTCGAATTAGAAACGAGTGATGAAAAATGCGGAAGTTGGCTTTCAAATCTTGAGTGAAGTAGTCCTAAAAAAAAGCCGCAACAAAAGTCACGGCTTAATATCTTTAAATTTAAAGGGTTTTTATACAGATTGTATTCTAAAATGGCGGTTATGATATGGAGGAAAAATTTATTGAGATTAAGGCGAAAAACGTAAACATAGCCTTAGTTACCGCGCTGGCTGCATTGCAAAAGTACATGACTTTATTTTCAACGCAGATATCGATAAATTTTTCTCATAGATAACCGCCATTTTGGGGTTCAATCTGTATTACTTGCCCCCTCCACCTTCCACTTCTTCAATTACTTTTTCAACCCCTTCTTCAATGACTTCTTCAATTCCTTTGGTATCTTTTACTTTTGAATCTTTTTTTAACTCCAAGTTGATGTCAGGAGTATTTTGTTTTTCCTCTCTTGGTTCATTCTTGATACCGTAGTCTTCTGGGTTGGCACCTTCAGGAACTTTGATGATTTCTTGATTTAAAACTTCTTCAAGTAATTTTTCTTCACGAATAATTTCCGCTAAAGTTTTTTTATCCAACGGATCTTCTTCTTCAATCCCTAAAACACGAATTTCAGTTCTACGGTTTTTCTGATGCATTTTTTCTGAGCACTTAACACCATTTGCACATTTATTCGTCAGCTGTGTTTCACCATAACCTTTACCTAGCAATTTGGTCGGATCCAAATTTCCTTTTTCTACTAGATAAGTTACAGCAGATTGTGCACGACGTTCGGATAATTCCATATTAGAACCACTAGAACCTCGTGAATCCGTATGGGAACCCATCTCAATAGTTACTCCTGGATTATCTTTTAAGGTAACCAGCAATTTATCGAGCTCAATGGCGGCGTCGGATCGAATATCTGCTTTGTTGAGATCATAATAAATATTTTCAATGCGATATACCTTATTAATCTCTAATGGTTGTAATTCAATGTTAGACAAAAAAGTTCCAATGTCATTTCCAGAAGCCATTACATCAATCACATCAGGTCGGACATTTCCCAATCCATCAAAACATAGAATACATCCTGCAACATTTACATATGCTTCAATACGTTTATTAAAATATCCTTTTCGTCGAATCATAATGGTATAATGATTACCAGGAACGAAATTGAATTTGAAATTAGGGTGGGGATAGTTGATCAGTTCCAATTCAGCTTTGTCTAGCGTATTATTGAAAACTTCAATTCTGGCACTATCAATCGCATCGACCACATCTAGGTCTTCTGCTCCTCTAGGCTCTGCAATGGTTACATCAAAAATATAACCTGGTTTTCTTTTTACTTTTAGTTTGGAATAAACTTTTTTATCAGGGGCCACTCCAGTTGTAGAGATGGAATCAGACATAGTGAAAAATAAAGTATGGTTCACACGTATTTTATAATCCTTTCCTTGCTCTAATTGTGCTGTAAAGAAACCTTCGCGGTCCGTGACCAATTCATATCTTAGAAATGAAGTTTCAGCTTCGATGATGGTAACTTGAGCATCCTTGACAAAACCTCTATTGTCTTCTTCAAAGACATATCCTTCAAGTGTAATGGTTTGCCCAAATGCACAGTAAACAAAACAGCACATAAGCAAATTAGCAATGAATCTCTTTCCCATAATAATCGGAATTTTTGATAAGCAATTAAACCCTAACAGGATAACCCATTAGTGGTAACAAATGCTTGTTTTCGATGTGTGAAAATTAACTTAAACTATTGTTAAGAGTGTAAATCTACTTTTTTAGTTGCTTAAAAACAATTTTAAATTTTGCTTCATATTGCATAAGCTACTCAAAATCAGTATATTATAAATAATTGATTAATTTACTAAATTTTCTAACTAAACAGAGGTAATTAAGAACGTTCTTCCCAAATCATACATAAATTAATAATAGTTTGGGCTGCTTTTTCCATATCCTGAACGGAAACCCACTCGTGTTTTGAGTGAAAAGCATGTTCCCCAGCAAAGATATTTGGACATGGAAGTCCCATATAAGAAAGCCTTGAACCGTCTGTACCTCCACGAATACTTCTCTTTATTGGTGTAATACCACAACGCTCTATAGCTTCTACCGCAAATTTTGTAACATTCGGATATTTGTCCAATACCTTTTTCATATTGCGGTATTGTTCTGTTACAACAAACTCAGTTTTAGAGCTTGGATAATTTTTCATTACCTCTTCTAAGATTGTACGCAATTCATTTTCGTGCTGCTCCAATTTTTCATCTGTAAAATCACGAACGATAAAATTAATTTCCGCAATTTCACCTTTTGCTGTCATAGAAGTAGGGTGCACAAAACCGATTTTACCCTCAGTCGTTTCAGGAGATAAACGATCTTTTGGCAACGCGTTGATAAAGTCACCAGCTATCTTTACGGCATTTTCCATTTTTCCTTTTGCAAAACCAGGATGTGCACTCACACCATGAATGGTAATTTTTACCCCGTCCGCAGAAAAAGTTTCATCTTCAATAGAGCCTAATTGTTCGCCGTCTATGGTATAGCCAAAATCAGCACCTAATTTTTCAATATCTACTTTATCAGCACCACGGCCTATTTCTTCATCAGGCGTAAATAGAATTCGGATTTTCCCGTGCGGAATATTTGCATTAGACATAAAAAAGTGAGCAGCATCCATGATCGCAGCAACACCTGATTTATTATCTGCACCTAACAAAGTAGTTCCGGATGCCGTAATGATGTCTTCACCAATCTTATCTTTCAAGTGAGGGTGTTCACTTATTTTGATAATTTGTTCATTATCGTCGGGCAAAACAATATCCTGCCCATTAAAATTTTCGTGGACAATTGGTTTGACATTGGTACCACTACTATCAGGCGAGGTGTCCATGTGCGAACAAAAACAAATGACTGGAACTTTCTTTGAAGTGTTGGCCGGGATAGTGGCATAAACATAGCCCCATTCATCTAGGTGGGCATCTTCAATTCCCATTTCTTTCAATTCTTCCACTAATAATCTACCCAGATCCTTCTGTTTCATCGTAGAAGGAATGGTCTCCGAGGAGGCATCAGATTGGGTATCAATTTTCACATATTTGAGAAAACGATCTTTTACAGTATGGTTTATGTTTAAAGTCATATTACGATTAAATTATACACAATATTAACCACATTTCAAGACAACTCAAAGACCCTAGGTAGTTTAATCGAGTTAATTTATTAATTTTAAAATCCGATGAAAAAAATAGCAATCCTAATCACCTTATTTTGCTGGTCAAATTTTGGTTTCGCTCAAAAAGATGCGGACTTGATCAGTCCTTATTCTCTTGAATTTGCAGTCATTCCAAATCGCGCTTCCAATACGTCAATACAGACTTATCCATTATTGTCTGAAAATTTTCGACTGACTTATAATTCAAATTTGCTTTTCAACTATCACATCAATAACAACTTGATGATTCAATCCGGTGTCCAATTCAAATATGTTCGGATGAATATTGCTGATAATTTTCAATTCAAAGAATATTCATTGGATACAGAATTGGTGGATGAAGAGGGAAGACCATTGACACCTTACTATTTTGATATCAATTCTTCTTTTGGAAATTTTCAATTCCTCTCTTATATTTTGACAGATCGATTGGAGGATGGAGAAGATTTTGAAGAAGGAGATGAAATTAAATTTTCTGTTTTATTCAGACAAAACTTATCATTTTTTGGGGTTCCACTGTATGTGAATTATGCTTTTGGTAATAAAAAAACAAGGTTTACACTTAAAGCTGGTTTGGCCTATCATTATTTGATTGGAAAAAAAATGAATAAGGAGGAGGTAATTTTAAATACTGATGGATCCGCTTTGGTTAATGATGAAATTCACCGTCGATTACAAGTCTCTTTACCATTTATTGAAAAGGAATTTGATCAACTTAAATCAGGTTATGTCGAGTCGATTATTGGAGTCGGTTTGACTCATGAAATCAGAGATAATGTTTTCTTAATTTTCCAACCTTCAATAACACGAGGATTAACGCCATTGATGGATACCGATGATGTTCAAACCTATCACAACACCTGGTCATTGTATATAGGTTTTAGGACGCATCTTCGATAGTTGAAAAGCAAATCCACTTAGTTACTCAACAAGATATTTCATACAATTTTGAATGGAGATTACTCAATATCGGTTGTTTAAACCGTTGTCTATGAGTACATTGTGATAAGAACATTTCTTAAGCTCTCTCGTTAATTGTGTTAATCAAAGAGGCGTTGATTTATAAGTCAGCACCTCTTTCTTTTATCTTGCTACTCTTTAAATTAAACGCATTTTTTGTTTGTTAGATTTTGATTAGTCTTCCTTGTCATTTTGAGCTTTCACCGTGGCGAAGATGTCGAAAAATCAAGGAAGGTTAAAAGCAGAATAATATGAACGCTGATTGTAATTAGATTTCTCCACAAGGTTGAAATTGGAAACCAGTGAAATTGCTTGCTCCTTCGGCATCTTGGCAAGGCCAAAGCTACCAATGACAAGAATTAATTTTAGGCTGTTAATGTAGCCGCCGACTTTAGTTGGCGATTTCGAGAAGGCCATTTGAAAATGGCAGTTACAATAACCTCATTCGCTTCTATGATTCTTGTCATTTATTCATTAAATATTCCGATTAGGCATTTTATCTTCTCAGGATGCCAATCAATTTTATTGGTGTGCATTGGAGGTTTTTTCAACTTATGTATAAACGGTAGCTTTTTATTTACTTGTCCATTTGCGAAGCTGGAGTCTGGCTATTTAGAAGAGCGGAATTCGTAAACGTAAAATTGGATTCAAATAAAAGTCTACAAATCCTTACATCTGCTCATCATCATTTCACAGACATAGCAAACTAGCAGAAGTTTTATTAATTTGCAGGTAATATTTTGCAAACTGAAATTACATGTCATCATCCATAAATATTCCTGATACGGGCGCTAAGAGAATTGTGATTGTCGGTGCCGGTTTTGCAGGTCTAACGCTTGCTCGAAAACTTCAAAATAAAGGTTATCAAATTGTCTTGATCGATAAAAATAATTTTCATCAATTTCAACCTTTATTATATCAAGTAGCAATGGCAGGATTGGAGCCTAGTTCAATCGCATTCCCATTGCGAAAAGCATTTCAGAAGTGCAGAGACGTTTTCATACGAGTAACCACTGTTGAAGAAATTGATGTTCAAAAAAATGAAATAACAACCCGTTTGGGTACATTGTGTTATGATTATTTGGTTTTAGCAATAGGGGTGACAACTAATTTTTTTGGTAATGAAAATTTTGCTTCAAAAGCATTGTCTATGAAGTCTATTGAAGAAGCCTTGTATTTGCGGAATTTGATTCTCAATGATTACGAAAAAGCAGTAACGACAACGGATTATGATGATCGTCAAAGTTTGGTGGATATTGTGATTGTAGGTGGAGGACCTACGGGTGTGGAGGTAGCTGGAGCTTTAGTTGAAATGAAAAATTTTATTTTGCCAAAAGATTTTCATGAGTTGGATACCAATGAAATTGATATTCACCTAATTCAAAGTGGAGAAACTTTATTGAAAGGAATGTCTGAAGAAGCAGGAAAGAATGCTGAAATTTTCCTTAGAAAAATGGGTGTAAAAGTAACACTAAATACACGTGTAGAAGATTTTGATGGAGAATATGTTTATCTAAAAGGAGGAGAGAAAATACAAACCAATAAAGTCATTTGGGCTGCTGGCATTACTGGGAATAAGGTGAAAGGACTCCCAGAAGATGTTGTTGTTCGTGGTAATCGAATTCGTACCGATAAGATAAATAGGGTCATTGGTACTGAAAATGTATTTGCGATTGGAGACATTGCGATAGTCGACGATGAACCAGCATATGAGTATGGTCATCCACAAGTAGCACAAGTTGCGATACAGCAAGGCAAGTTGTTATCTAAAAATCTGCCTGCAATTATTAACAATAAACCTACAAAAGATTTTGTCTACAATGATAAAGGTAGTATGGCTACGATTGGTAGGAATAAAGCGGTCGTTGATTTACCTAGATTTAAGTTCAAAGGATTTTTTGCCTGGATTGTCTGGTTGGTCGTACACTTATTTTCCATCATTGGCGTGAAGAACAAAATCTTCGTTTTCATCAACTGGGTGTGGGGCTATTTTTCATATGACCAATCCTTACGCTTAATTATTAAACCCGCTAAAAGATTGAAACATCGGGAAGATGATGCGGTTTGAGATTGTTTTGAAAATAAAGAATTAATTGAATATCGAATATCGAAGTGAGCATGCGGGGCAATGTCATGGAAATAAAGATTTTCGACAGTTAAAATTTAGAGTAATTCAATTTTTATCAGAACAATATTAAATTAACCCCTTGTCATTCTTCGACTCCATAATCTTGACGAGTACGACACCTATACTCAGAATGACAAGGGTATATTGTATAATTCAGAATAAATTATAACAGTATGAAGCCTATTTCCATGACATTGGCATGCGGGGAGTACGCGAGCTCACGTTCTTAGATTCACGCACGCTACTTCGAAATTCGAAATTCAATTAAGAAGGTAAATCTTAACTCGCAACATTGTTCCCCAACGTATTTTCGATAATATTATAAATTCGAGTTGGCGTCAGCCAAAAAGAAAATAATTATAAATTATAAATCCGAAATGGTGCAAACCATTGAGATTATCTCAAAAGCGTAGTCTCTCCCTGATGTATCCCATCCGTACCATCTGTATAAGTAACTTCAGCTGTCCAGTAGTATATACCCGTCGGCATTTCTTTTGCTCTGAAATTTCCATCCCATCCAGTTAAGACATCATTGATATCGAAATCTACACTTTGATGAACCAATTCTCCCCATCGATCAAAAACATTAAACGAATTGATGATGACACCATCTTGTCCAACTACTGAAAGCAAGTCGTTGATACCATCCCCATTTGGAGTGAAACCAGTTGGGACAAACACATTTCGATCTTGTCTGACAAAAATTGTGTGAATATCTTCTCCCTCACATCCATTCTCATCTACAACAGTAAGGGTGTAGCTTGTTTGATATTGTAAACCAATCGCTGTTGGATTTGGACAGTCAAGGCAAGTTAGACTATCGGCCGGGCTCCAGAAATAATTAAGCTGACCAATATGATTGATAACCTCTGAATTTAAATAACCTAAATCGCCAAAAAGTATAGTTTGATCAGCACCCGTATTTACTTCAATTGGCAATGGTTCGTAGATGTGTATCGTATCTGGATAGACTTCGATGCATCCATTAGCATCTCTTACATAAGCAAAATAATCTCCTGAATCTAAGCCAGGTGTTTTATCCGAACCATTAAATGTGATACCATCTAAACTATAAGTGTAAGGCGGTGTTCCACCACTCGGATCAATATCAATAAATCCATCATCTGAACCCGAACAACTTAAATGTTGGTGATCTTCATCTACGGCGAGGTATTCTTCAGGTTCCGTAATTTCAATTTCATTGATTGCGGTACAATCATTTCCGTCCGTTACTGTCACCTCATAAATACCAGCGAACATAGTTTCATTGGTTTGTGTAGTCGTACCATCACTCCATTCATAAAAGTAGGGTGGTGTACCTCCTTCTACAAAAGAATTGGCAGATCCTTGTGCTTCTCCTTTACATAACACATCAATCCCTTGTACATCAATCAGTAGTCGGTTGGGTTCTATGATTTCGACAGAAGTAGTGGTAATGCACATATTGGCATCAGTTATTGTAACATTATATACACCAATCCCTAAGTTGATGGCAGTTTCCGTAGTTTGTGCATTACTCCAAAAATAAGTATAAGGTGCAGTACCACCATTTCCAGCTACAGTTGCACTACCAGTTTGATCTCCATTACAAATAACATCAACTCTGTCAGAAATGAAAGAGGTCATTGGTGCAGGGTTGTCAATAGTAACGGAAGCGATACCGATACAATTCAATTGATCGGTGACCGTAACTGTGTAAGTATTTCCACCTATTAAGTTGCTTGCTTGCATACCTGATTGCCCATTACTCCATGAAATATTGAAATCTGAAATATTGGTATTTGTTCCGCCATAAAATATCTCATCAACCGTCGCTTCTCCTTCTGCTCCATTATTGCATAGTGCACCAATAGATGAAACTGCTGCTGAAATTTGATCTTGTTGTTGAATGACTACCATATCTTCGTAAGTACAGTCACCAGCATCGGTTACTGTGACTTGGTAGGTATTTGCAGATAAATTAGTTGCAGTTTGAGTTGTTTGTCCATCACTCCACTCATAAGTGTAAGGACCTGTTCCACCAGTAACATTGATGGTCGCAACGCCATCTGCTGCTCCGAAACAAATAATATCTGCTGGAGGAATATCTGTGGTGACCGGTTCGATAGGTTGCCCGACCGATAAACTAGTCTCCAACGTGCACATATTGCCATCAGTAATTGTTAAGTTATAGGCTCCTTCCGTCAATCCACTTAAGTCTTCTGTAGTTTCACCGTTGTCCCATTCAAAAGTATAATTTCCAGCACCTCCAGTTGGTGTAATATCGATAGCTCCATCACTGCCTCCATAACAATTTGCATCCGAAATTGAATTGTCAAAATCAAGAGCAGTAGGTTCTTCAATATTATAAGATTGTGTAGAAGTACAGAGATTGTCATCCGTAATAACGACGGTATAAGTACCTGCTGCTACGTTCGTTAAATCTTCAGTGATTGCTCCGTTATCCCAATCGTACATAAAATTATTTGAACCACCTGATACCGATAGATCAATTGCTCCATCATTGCCACCATTACAATTTACATTTGATAAATTATCTTGTACATCGAAAGCAGCCGGTTCATTTACTTCAGTCGTTACAGTTTCGCCACAATTATTGTCATCCGTCACGACTACCGAATAAATTCCAGCTTGTAAGCCAGTGGCAGTTGGTGTCATTTGTCCACCTGGTGACCAAGCATAAGAATAATTTCCAGCGCCTCCTGTAGCAGTAACTGTTGCGGTTCCATTATTTCCACCATTACAATCGACATCTGTCGAATCAATGGTTACTAAAATTTGGGTTGGTTGCAAAACTTCTACGGAATCATAATGTAAACAATCATTTGCATCAGAAATAGTAACATACTGTACACCTGCTGATAAGTCAATAGCAGTTTGTGTATTTTGATCTCCGTTCCAATTGTAACTATAAGGTTCAGAGCCGCCAATAACATTGACTGTGGCGGTGCCATTTGTATCTTCAAAACAAGCTGCATCCGTAGCATTGGTCGTACTGGTTATTCCTGTTGGTTCCAAAATAGTAATAGATTCTGATATCGTGCACATATTGGCATCCGTCATCACAACAGAATAGGTTCCAGCAGTTAAATCAATTGCCGAAGCCGTAGTTTGGCCATCATCCCATTGGAAGTCATACGGTCCAGTTCCACCCATAAAGGTTGGTGTAGCAACTCCATTGTCTAATCCAAAACAGTCCAATGAATCTGCGGATAAGGTTAAACTTAATGCGTCTGGTTGGGTAATTTCGACTTCTTGATTCGCGTTGCAACCATGGTTGTCAGTTATTGTAACAATATAGTTACCAATCGGTAATCCTGTTGCAATAGAATCAGTTTGATTAGCTCCCCAGTTAAAGGTATACGGATAGGTTCCACCATTGACGTTGACGGATATTTCACCATCACTTTCACCAAAACAACTGACAGGAGTGATAGTAAGTGGAGCCGTTGTTATCGTGTCCGGTTGTCCAACTGTTATGCTTACACTCGTTCCACAAGTAACATTATCTTCGATAAAGATTTCGTAGGTCCCTGCACTCAATCCAGTAAATGTACCAGTAGTGTTAGAATCCATATCTAATATAAAAGTGAAAGGAGGATTAGCCCCACTTCCTGATACTTGAATGGCACCATCTGCACCACCAAAACAATTAACATCCGTAATGATATCTGGAACCAAAGTTGGTGGAACA
The DNA here is from genome assembly GCA_937928575.1 of uncultured Saprospiraceae bacterium. Classification (GTDB taxonomy): domain Bacteria; phylum Bacteroidota; class Bacteroidia; order Chitinophagales; family Saprospiraceae; genus CALDGQ01. The sequence goes on from CALFWW010000011.1 coordinate 10,755, forward strand.
CAATCAGGTGTTGAACATTGTTGGGTCCCTATAGATCCATCGCACATACCAATTGCTCGCACCTCAATATCCACATCTGTGCTTAATGAAAGGCCACTTGCAATATGAGAAAGCGTACCGTTATTGGTAGGTATCCAGGTAATTCCTCCATCAAAACTCACTTCATAACCTCCTGTGGCTCCGCTGATTGCATCCCAAACGAAAGTAATCGTATTGTCCGTGATATTGGTACAAGTAATGACTGGAGCAGGTAATTGATCCAATACGGTTATGGTTACAGAGTCCATTACTTCACATCCATAGCTATCCGTAGCTACAAGTGTGTAGGTAGTCGTCACATCAGGAGAAGCATTTGGATTTGGACAATCCCAACAATCTAAACCCGTAGTGGGTGACCAGACATAACTAACTTGATAGATTGACTCAAAACAGATGGACCATTTTCTTAAAGAAGCATTGGTGATGTTGAATTTGTCTTCAATGTATAATTTCCAGATTCCATTCGTTAGATTTTCACCATCCCATAAGTCTGAGAAAACACCTTCGGGTAAATACTCTCCCGTAAATGGAGCTTCTGTGCCAGGAGCACTGTTGGGATCCGGACCACCATCTGTAATATTCACAGTAGCGTTTGGTGTGAAACATGTACCAATGTAGTTCATTCCGTTTCCGCCATTATTTGTTGCTAATTCTAGAAATTGACCACTTGGAGATATTAAATAAATGAGCAAATCGTCCAGCCATGGGTGTAGCAATGAATCTATACAGATTTGTTTAATCACTCCTTCTCCCAAAAAAGTTGGTTGCACTCCAAATACTTGAATTTCCGATTCAGTGACATCGCCGATATCCAGATATTCTTCAAAAGTAAATGTCGGTGGAGGTGGAAGTTGAATTTGTAAAGTACCATCAAGTGCTACGGTGTTAGTGGTACAAATCATTGTGTCCTCTCGGAGAACTGGATCCACGATTTCATTATCCCTTATAAAAATCCAAAATGTATCTCGATTACAAACATCTCTTTGTACATCAATACCAATTGACTCTGCAGATTCGTCCAGCATATCTTCAAATGCAATGATGGGAACTGAAATCGAATTTTCTCCTGATGGGATCGTCAAGTTGAGTGGTATTAAATCGTAGTCAACCCCATTTTCTGCTGTTCCAAAAATGTTGTAATCAATTGGAAAATCTTGTGGAACGTTATTTGGTAAGCTGAATGTTAGCACACCATCAGAACAACCTTCTGTGATGGTTCCATCTAAGGAGACAGTTGCCGCTTCTACATTTAAAGTACCCGTACCAAAACTTTTGGCTTCCAAAAATACACCAGTATCAAAAAGCCCATCTCCAGCATCTGCGATAGCTAATTTTATCGTATATTCTTCGCATGGAGTCACTATTGCTTGTGCAATAAAAACATCCAAGTAACCATCGTATTCCATCGTTGAACTTCCTAAATTATTATTATAGTAAGCATCATATGCAATCGTACCATTTGGAGGCGTACAGTTGGCAATAGTTCCATTAGCACCAACACCCGGGTTTACATTGTTAATTGTAACCGGTAAATTTGTAAAAGTTTCACCTGTTGGATCCGCAAGGTCAGGTATCAAAGCAATATTTTCACTGGTGTAGGTCCCACCACTTGGGTTTGGACCAGTGATAAAAAAACCAAAAACATCGTTGAAATTACTACAGGCATATTCTGGATATTCTTCTGAGGCAAAAACATATTTAAATCGAAGGGTATCTGCAGTTGGAATAAATGAAATGGTGTAATAAGCAATATCCATGGTAGTTGCAGTAGCGATGTTGCTAAGTGCAGGGCAGTTATTACTATTGGATCCGTTTGTAAAACCATTTCCACCTGAGTTGTTGGCTCCTTGAGCAATCGTAGCATCTCCGGTTGTCATTAAAATTCCTCTCTCAATACCAATATCACCTGTTCCATTTGTAAAATAGCCTACTGCAATGTCCTGTCCAGAGAAATTTAGATTGGTTACCTCAACACCATCACCAAGAAATACATTCGTGATTAATGACTCTGGAGTGAAAATCCCCGTCGTCGCTGGGGTAATTTCAATTTGTCCAAAAGAAGTGAATGGGGAGAAGAATAAGAATAACAGCAGTATTCGCTGCCATGTTTGATAAATTGGCTTGCCTGTTTTCATAAATCATTTAGGATTGAGTGCAGAACATTAGAGTGACATCTATATTCTATAAAATTAGAAATCTAAACGCAAAATGTAAACTTTCAGTTGTATTTATTCCGTCAACTGCTTGGTATTATACGATTCAAAAGGAATGGTTAATATTTGTTTGCATTTAACATGCTAACATGTCTTATATAAGTTCCATTTCACAGGAAATTCGCTGCTTCTAGCAAAAAAATAAGGAATCGTCCCTAATTCAGTGGCTTTTATCTAAAAATCATCCTCATAAGGAATGTTTATTTTAAATTTATACCCTATATAACAAACAATTAGATATTTAAACGAATGAAAAATTTTCTAAAGATCGTTTTTGGATCCTGCCTTGGCGTATTTCTCGCAGGTATCGTCATGATGTTTTTAGGTTTTGGTACACTCGGTGCGGTTGCAAACATGGGGAGCGAAAAAGCAGATGTCGACAAAGGATCTGTTCTTGTTTTAAAGTTCAATAATTTAATTCCAGAAAAAACAAATAATCTTCCTTTGGACCCACTTGATTTTAAATCTGAAAAAGTGGTAGGTCTCCATGATTTAATTCGTGCAATCGAGTATGCAAAAGATGATAGTGATATTGCAGGTATATTGTTAGATATGAGTAATATGCCTGGTGGGAATACGACTAAGTCCTCAATACGGAAAGCGATTCAGGATTTTAAATCGGATGGAAAATTTGTGGTTGCCTATTCCGAAAACTATTCTCAAGGTGCTTATTATATGGCATCCGTAGCGGATAAAATTTTCGTACATCCATTAGGCGGCATTACGTTTACAGGATTTTCAGGAACGATTCCGTTTTTCAAAGATATGATTGATAGACTAGGTATCAAGATGCAAATTTATTACGCTGGACAATTTAAAAGTGCAACAGAGCCATTCCGTTTAAAGAAAATGAGTGCACAAAATAAATTGCAAACCAGAGAATATATGGAAGGTATGTATCAGATATTTTTGGAAGATATTTCTGAAGCAAGAGATATTCCCGTTGATAAATTGAGAAGAATTGCAGATGAGTACACTCTAAGACAAGCCGAAGATTGTGTTACCTATGGTTTTGCGGATGTTGTCGGCTATTACGACGAGGCACTCGCAGATTTAAGAAGCAGATTGAGTCTTGATGAGGATGATAAAATTCCATCAATAAGTTTAGCTAAATACGCAACGGGTAGATATGGAAAATCTTCTACCGCTAAAAATAAAATCGCAGTTGTATATGCGGAAGGAAGTATTGTAGATGGAAAAGGAGAAGCGGGAAATATCGGTGGTGATAAATATGCAAAAATCATCCGTAAGTTAAGACAAGATGATAACACCAAAGCATTGGTACTTCGTATCAATTCTGGTGGTGGTAGTGCTTTGGCATCTGATATCATGTGGCGGGAATTAGAATTATTCAAACAAACCGGTCGACCGTTTATGGTTTCATTTGGAGATGTCGCAGCTTCTGGTGGGTATTACATTGCATGTGCGGCAGATTCCATTTTTGCAGAACCTAATTCTATCACTGGATCCATAGGTGTTTTTGGTATGATTCCAAGTGCCGAAGATATGATGCGAGAAAAAGTAGGAATCACTTTCGATACAATCAAAACAGGTAAATATGCGCATGGTATCAGTCCATTCATCGACATCTCTCCAGAAGAAGGGCAATTGATTCAAGAAAGTGTAGACAACATCTACGAAACATTCTTAAAAAGAGTAAGCGAGGGTAGAGACATGACCCGAGATGAAGTACACGAAGTTGCTCAGGGAAGAGTTTGGTTAGGATCCAAAGGAAAAGAGATTGGATTGGTAGATGTTATGGGAGGATTGAATGATGCAATTGCTGCAGCAGCTGAAAAAGCAAACTTGGAAAAATATCGTACTTCAGAATATCCACGTGTTAAAGAACCGTTCCAACAAATGCTTGAACAATTTACGGGAGCCGAAGAAGCAAATTTTCAAGAACACTTCATTAAAAGAGAATTAGGAGAATTATATCCATACCTCAAAGAATTAAGCGAAGTGAAAAGTATGGAAGGACCGCAAGCACGTATGCCTTTTGTTATACCTAGCTTTGATTAGATAGAACGAAGTACAAAGTACAAAGTAAAAAGTAAAAAGACTATCGAAATCTCGTGAGCACGTTGTGGCGTTCACGTATTTTCGATAGTCTTTTTACTTTTTACTAACTGATATGCACTACCCCGCTAACCAATGTCATGGAAATAGGCTTCATATTGTTATGAAACTGCTTGTCATTCTGAGCGGAGTGCCAATAATAAATCGGTACGGAGTCGAAGAATCAAGCAAGTTTTCGGGTTTTAAATTTCGACCTTAGTGGAGAAATCTTACTCAAATCAGAGCTAAAATTATTAATTCTTGGCAAATATTGAGATAGATTTCTCCACAAGGTCGAAATTTGTACAGCTTTAACCTTTCCTTGATTCTTCGACATCTTCGCTATGGCGAAAGCTCAGAATGACAAGGAAAATCCTTATTTCCATGACATTGCCCCGCGTACTCCAGTTCGAAACCCGCCTGTCCGGCCGGCAGGTTCGAAATTCCCTGTTCGATATTCGATATTCAATTTTCTATCCGCCGATCTAAAGAAATAACGAAACATTCCTCTCCATTCCCCTGTACAATAATACAAGACCAAAAAATAATTCCCAATAACCCCCAATCCTCCCCAAAACCAATGTATCTTTCTACCCGTTCGTTACATTTAGAATTGAGTATAGAATACATTATCGTGCATTTCTTCAATAAATTTCCTGCAATTATTTATCGGATCGTGGATATTATCCGATTGTTACCGATTCGGGTGAAGCGACTGTTATTGCATATTTTGAAATTGGTGAATGCGAATGAAAGATGGAATGAATTATCAACACTGCAATTACGATTGAGGACTTTGCTGGAATATGTGGTAAGAGGTATGATTTACTTCCTGGCAATTTTTGGAATCGCTGAAATTTACGAGACGCTTTGTGATTTTTTCAAATTCAATACCAGACCACTAGAAGATTGGGAAATCAAATTGGCTAAAACGATTTTCAAAGACTCCATTGATTACTCAAAAGTTCGCGTTGACAACTATGCATTTATTGGACCGAAACAATACCGATTTGCTTATGTTGGTTTTAACACAATAAATATTTGGGGATCGATGCGGGACAGTTTGTTTTTGCATGAAATGACACATATCTATCAGTATCAAAAATTTGGCGCTATCTATATATACGATGCCTTGAAAGCGCAGCATTCTGAAAAAGGATACGACTATGGAGGCGCGAGTGAATTGAAACGAATTATTTTATCGGGTAAAGGTTTTGCAGATTTCAATCTAGAACAACAAGGCGATATTGTATCTGATTATTTCCTGATTAAAAATGGGTATGCTCCTCAATGGGGAATTGGCGATAAGATGGATTTGGAAATTTATGAAGCTTGTTTGTCGGAAATTGGCAGAACGGATATTGCTTGATACGAACATGGACGTTTGTTTTCCACTCTAATCTCTAATTATATTTTCCAATGCCCGCAAGTCTGCCAGGTAGCTTCGATTTACTCCAATTTGATAAAGAAAATTGATTTTAAGTTAAAGTTTTAACCGCCAGAGAAATATTTTCAAAATTAATTCAAACTAAATTTATTGAGCTCAACTTATTCGTATTAAGCTACTTGAATCCCATTCTTGAGTCCTTCGTTTTATTAAAATGAAAATGAATTTTTTTAAAATTGCTTTGAACCATATGCAAAATTTATACATTTGCATCTTGATTGAAATAGAGAAAGCCAATATTTTTGAGCATTCATTCCTATTTTTCTTCGAGAAAACAGCTTCAATAACCCAAATTTATACACATATATAGTATGGCAAAAAATTTAGTGATAGTAGAGTCTCCAGCAAAGGCAAAGACCATTGAGAAGATTTTAGGTAAAGATTTTACCGTAAAGTCTAGTATGGGGCACGTGCGAGATTTGGATAAAGCCAAAGATGGAGTAGATATTAAGAATAAATTTACGCCAAAATATATAGTATCACCGGATAAGGAAAAAGTGGTTAAAGATCTCAGGGACGCCGTTAAGAAAGTAGATGAAGTTTGGTTGGCGACGGATGAGGATCGTGAAGGAGAAGCGATTTCTTGGCACTTATGTAAGGTATTGGACTTAGATGAAGAAACTACGAAGCGTATTGTTTTTCGTGAAATCACTGAGCCAGCAATTAAGTCTGCGATTCAAACACCTCGAAATGTAGATCTAAATCTCGTAGATGCACAACAAGCAAGACGAATCTTGGATAGACTCGTTGGATTCGAATTATCGAGTTTGTTATGGAAAAAAGTAAGAGGAAAATTATCAGCTGGAAGAGTTCAATCGGTGGCTGTAAAAATTGTGGTGGAAAGAGAGCGAGAAATCATGGCTTTCAAATCCACTCCCTTCTATAAGGTAAATGCCACATTTTCTGTAAAAGGAAAAGACGGTCGCATCTCTGAACTGAAAGCTGAATTACCAAAACGCTACGATACAGAAAAGGACGCCAAAGCATTCTTAGATAAATGTGTCGATGCAGAATTCAAGATCAACAAGATTGATGTCAAACCATTGACAAGAAAACCAACAGCTCCTTTTACTACTTCTACTTTGCAACAAGAGGCGAGTAGAAAATTAGGATTCGCGGTACGGCGGACTATGCAGAATGCGCAACGTCTGTACGAGCAAGGTTTTATCACCTACATGCGTACCGATTCCATCAGTCTGAGTAAAGTTGCGACAGATGCGATAGAAAAAGAAATCAAGAAAAATTATGGGGACGAATATCACGAGCCTCGTGAATATAAGTCGAAAAAGAAAGATGCTCAGGAAGCGCACGAGGCCATCCGACCATCTTATATTGATAAAATAAAAGTGACGGATGATGTTGACCAACAACGTCTTTACGAACTTATATGGAAGCGCACCATTGCTTCTCAAATGGCGAATGCGAAATTGGATAAAACGACGGTCTCAATTGGTATCTCAAGTATGCCAGATGAGCGACTGACGGCTTCTGGTGAAGTCTTGGTTTTTGATGGTTTCTTGAGAGTCTACTTGGCAGCCAAAGAAGAGGATGAAGATGAGGACAACAAAACCATCTTACCACCATTGAGCGTAGGAGAAGTGTTGGAATTAAAGCAAATGAAAGGAGTGGAGCGTTTCACTCGTCCGCCAGCAAGATACACAGAGGCAAATCTGGTAAAGAAAATGGAGGAGCTGGGAATCGGTCGTCCGTCAACATATGCACCTACGATCACCCGTATCATGGAGCCTTCTCGAGGTTATATCATCAAAGAAAAACGAGATGGAGTAGAACGTAAGTACAATGTTTATACTTTAGAAAATGGCAAGGTTGAATTGCAAGTAGAAACTGAAAATACCGGTGCGATCAACAATCGATTGGTGGCTACTGATATGGGAATGTTGGTTTGTGATTTCCTGGACAAGCACTTTGATGACATCATGGATTATAAATTCACTGCTGGTATCGAAGAGAAATTTGACGACATTGCTGAAGGAAAAGAGGATTGGAGAAAGATGTTGGATAAATTCTACGACCCATTTCACAAGACCGTAGAAGATACGCTAGAAAATGCCGAGCGTGCTACTGGTGAACGAATATTAGGGAAAGATGAGGAGTCCGGTCGCACCATGTTGGTAAGAATGTCGAAGTTTGGTCCGGTTGCTCAGATCGGACAACCTGCAGAATTAGGGGAAGATGAAAAACCACGTTATGCCAATTTACGCGTTGGACAGAAACTGGAAACCATTTCCTATGAAGAGGCAAAAGAATTATTCAAGTTGCCTAAAACATTGGGTACTTATGATGATTTGGAAGTGATTGTTGCAGTAGGACGTTTTGGTCCTTATGTTAGATTTGGCGATGCTTACATCTCCATTCCGAAAGGAGAAGATCCATTGGAATTGAAATTTGATCGGGCCAAAGAATTGATCGAAGAAAAGAAAGAACAAGATCGACCAATTTTTCATTATAAAGAATTACCAGTTACAAGAGGTAAAGGTCGTTTCGGTCCATTCCTAAAATACGATGTGTACTTCGTAAATATTCCTGCACGTTTTGATCCTGAGACCATCACCCAACCAGAGATGGAAGAATTGATTGAAGCAAAATTGGTCAAGGAAGCCAACCGTTACATCCATCGTTGGGATGAGCACAAAGCTTCTGTCCAGAATGCAAGATGGGGACCTATTATTGTATGGGGTAAAAAGAAAATCAAGTTCGCTAAGATTGAAACGGAAGATGGAAAATTCAGAAGAATCACTCCTGAAGAGGCTGCTGAATTGAACTGGGAAGATGTAAAGAAATTAATCGAAGCGGAATATCCAACTGCTTTCAAAAAGAAGACACGGAAGAAAGCCGCTACCAAGAAAAAAACAACTGCCAAAAAGAAACCGGCTGCTAAGAAAAAGGCGGCTCCTAAAAAGAAGTAGTTTTTTAACACATAGACCACAATAGAGGCATAGATTTGTGCTGAGCGAAGTCGAAGTCCCACATAGAAATTACCCAACCGTACGAGCTTCTATGTGCATCTATGTTTCTATGTTTCTATGTGCACTATGTGTTAAAATAAATGTGCACTATGTGTTAAAAACCAAGTCGGCCACCCGAGCACTAGCACCAACCCCACCAAGCCGATCTTTCAATCCCGCATAATGATGAAGCATCTCACTTCTATTTTTACCTTCAAGAATTAATTCCAATTCCTTTTTTAAATTTCCGACATTCATATCATCTTGGATGAGTTCCTTGACTACTTCTTGATCCATGATCAGATTGACCAATGAGATGTATTTGATACTGACCAATCGTTTGGCTATGTGATAGGAAATAGTACTTCCTTTGTAACAAACTACTTGTGGGATATTAAATAAAGCCGTTTCCAAAGTAGCAGTACCTGAAGTCACCAACGCTGCATGACTATTCAATAATAAATCGTACGTCTTATTTTTCACAAAACCAATATTCTTTTTGGAACCCACAATTTTCTCATAAACTTCTTGAGTGATAGAAGGAGCCATCCCAATCACAAACTGATAGTTGGGATAATCATCCACCAATTCCAACATAATGGATAACAACTTATTGATTTCTTGCATTCTGGATCCAGGTAGCAATGCGATGATCGGTTGATCTGATAAGTTATTTTCTGAACGGAAATTTTGTGGAGTAGGGTAGTTGGCAATTTCATCTAACAATGGATGCCCGACATAATCGACTTTGTAATCATAATCCTTGTAAAACTGTTCCTCAAAAGGAAGAATAACAAACATCTTATCAATCGTCCTTTTAATTTCATGAACGCGCTTGGAATTCCATGCCCACAATTGAGGAGAAATGTAGTAGTAGTTTAAAAATCCCTTTTCTTTCGCCCATTTAGCGATTCGTAAATTAAAACCAGGATAATCAATATAAATAATGACATCGGGTTGAAAGGCAGTGATGTCCTCTTTGCAAAAACGAATATTTCCAAGTATCGTCCTAAGATTGGCCACGACTTCCGCAAACCCCATAAAAGCCAAGTCCCGATAATGCTTCACAACATTGGCACCAGCCGCTTGCATTTTGTCACCACCCCATACTCGGAAAATAGCACTCGAATCTTTTTCGATTAATGCTTTAATCAAATTGGCACCATGTAAATCTCCTGATGCTTCTCCGGCAATGATATAATACTTCATTAATTAATTTAGGAAACAAATAGAACGGAGCTAAAATAAAATAACCAAACCATGACGTAAGCAACTGTTGGGAAAATAATCCCACGCATGGTGTTGTAGCCATAGCGTCCTTTCCACATAATAAACGGAATTAAATTCAGACAAATTGCCAACAATGATATTGTCCGTTGCCGAAAGGATGGCGAGAATCCATGTGAATTGATGATGCCCGCACTTTCAAGTTGTTCATATAACATTAAAAACACAGCATAGCCAACAAAGGGAAGTATAATCCCAACGATGACGCCCAAAATAATTGAGTCTTTTTCTAACATTAGTTTTTGTTTTTTCGATGTAATTTTTTTACCACAAAGATCTTAAGGCGACAAGTCGCAAAGGACACTTTTTACCACATAGATCACAAAGAAACATAGAATCACATAGATTTTTGCCTATTATACATGCGTCTATGTGAATCTATGACGCTATGTATTACATGCTTGTAAAAAAAAGTGTTTAAAATACGTCCAAAGATTCACGAGTTCATCAGCAAGATCAGCGACATTGCGCGAACCCAGATACGTTCTCTTCTGTGGAATCTGTGCTTTCTGTGTGAGAAATTTCACGAAACAAGAGCTTTGTGCCTCTATGTATCTAGTGTGATCTATGTGTTAAAATACGCCCTACACGTTTTTCCCCTCCATCGCACTCAAAGCAACATAATCCGTCAAATCAAATTTACTAGGAACCACCGAAACATACCCGTTTTCAAGTGCCCAAATATCCGTATCCTCCCCTTGATCTTTATAAACATATTCTCCAGTCAACCAATAATAAGGTTTGCCATAAGGATCTTCTTTCTCAATATATTTTTCAACCCATTTTCCAATTGCTTGGCGACAATATTTTATT
>CALFWW010000012.1 GCA_937928575.1 uncultured Saprospiraceae bacterium
TTGTAACATCTCCGTCATATAAGTTGATGACATATGGTGGTACTCCGCTGAATCCTCCTACGGTGATGGTTCCGTCCATTGCACTTGGGCAGGTTTCGTTGGTGACGCCGTCGAAGTCTACGCTTGGGGATGGGTTGACCATAATGGTTGCTGGTGTCAGATCACTCTGACAAGATGCAATACCATCTTCTTGACAAACAGTTCGTGCATATATTGTTTTAATACCAGGTAAATCTGAGTCAACAAACCCAGCTGCAATTGGATCAAAAGGATTTCCAGTTGCCACTAAAATAGTCCCAGCAAGATCAGCATACCACTCTATAATTGGTGCCCCAGATGGACAAGGTTCAGAAATAGCTTCTAAACTTGCTGAGGCAGCAAATTGACATAGTTCAATTGATTCAACAACTGGACTTGGAATTGCAGCATCGATAATAGCAAAGGAGTAATTGACCGTTGTTTCACAACCAAGTGTTCCCGAATTTGCAATCGTATAAGTGACAACTACATCTCCATTTGCAATTGCAATTGCAGTAAAACAAGCTTCTGTTCCATTTTCAACAATTGTTGCTTCACCTGAACCACCGGTTATTGCCCAGCTACTAGTATATGGCGCAACGCCGTTCATTGGAGTCGCAGCTAAACAAATTTCTGCTCCCGCACAAACTTCCGTTGGTCCTGAAATCGTTGCAGTTGGAAATTCTTCTACGTTTATAATAGATGTAGTCATAGCCAAGCAGCCATTCGTACTCACCGTCTCCAAAGTAACTGTTACATCTGTTGTGGAGGTAATTCCTGTCGCATCAAAAGTTGCTGTCGAACTTCCAGTTGAAATAGCACCAGCACTTGAAGACCAATTATAAGTATTTATAGTTCCGCTATATCCAGCTTGCAGCATTCCTACCAAATCGATTGTAGTACCAGCACACAAAGCAGCAGGTCCTGTAATTGAAGGATCTGGTAATTCTTCCACGGATATATCTAAGGTTGTATTTGAGGAACATCCAAGACTAGTAATAACTTCCAACCCAATTGATATAGTGGATGGTGCAGCAACTCCCGTCGCATCAAAGGCTACCGTTGCTGATCCTGTTCCAATTGCTCCAGCAGTTGCCGACCAGTTATAATCTGTAATGGTACCATTCACTCCAGGAGGAATTACTGCTGTCAAATCTAACATTCCGTTTTCGCATACTACTACTGGCCCTGCAATGGAAGGTTGAGCGATTTCATCGACCAACACCTCAAATGTTGTATTGTCAGTGCAATCATTTGTACTCTGGGTTTCTAGCATAATGGTAATTGTTGTACCAGCAGCAACACCAGTCGTATTTAAAGTAACTATATTACTTCCTGTAGTAATCGTACCCGCACTTGCAGACCAATTATAATCATCTATTGTGCCATTATAACCTGTCGATAAGGTCGCTGTATACGCTCCGGATTCGCCAGCACATAACACGTCAGTTCCGCTGATTACCGCTGACGGATCCTCTTCTAAACTAACAGTTGTTGTTGAAGTTGACATGCATCCAGCTGCATCTGTTAGTTGTAAGGTAATTGTCACATCCGTTCCATTTGTGATTCCTGTTGAAGAGAATGTTGCAGTAGGACTTCCAGTTGTAATTGAACCAGCACTCACCGACCAATCGTAATTAGTAATCGCTCCACCAAATCCTTCTGTCACCACCGCAGCTAAATCTACTGTCTCACCTAAACAAACATTTGCAGGTTGTACCACTGCCATTGAAGCCGGACAAGAAACAACTAATTCGCCATTCCCTCCATAGGTAAATGAGTCTGTACAAAATCCAGTTAATGGCATACCTGAAAGAATTGCAGCTTCAACTGCCGCTAATTCACTATCGAAAGTATAGTATGCCATAACAACATATTCACCATCTGCCAAACCAGTAGGAAATAAACCATCCGTCGCAACCGTAACAGTTCCATCCGGAGCAGTCAATGCATAAGTCATCGAATAACCATTACCATTTCCTGATGCTTGAACATTGATAAAACCTCCATCACATGTACAACCTTGTTTCTCTCCACAATATAATTGTAAGACTTCAACTATAGTAGTACAGTTAAGATCATCTGTAATTGTTAAAGTAATTTTATCATTTTGATTGGTATATGTTAGTCCAGTTATCGTAACTGGGCCACTGCCATCAAAAGTTATAGGAGTTGCACCACCATAGTCAATCATATAAGAACTACTAAGTGGTAATCCTCCAGTGATGCTGTTTATTAAAATATCAAATGTTTCAGATGTACCAGAACAAATTGGGTAAGCATCTACTATCATGTCGGTACATTCAGGACAATCGACTGGTTCAGCAATTGTGACGACTACCTCTGCATTACACATATTTGCGTCGATGATTGCCTCGGTAAATTGTTGACCAACTTGGCTGTATTCATAAATTGTTCCTGTTGATGCAGTGTACGTTTCACCCGCACACACCAGACCAGTTTCCGCTTGATTCATTGGTGCAAATTCGTTAACTGTAACTGTCAAGGTTGCATCACATAAGTTTGCATCAACTATAGTTTCAGAGCCAGAGGAAAAATATTCAGTTCCAGTTGTCGTTGAAATATAAGCATCTCCTGGACAAACAAATCCTATCTCTGTTACATCAATTGGAGTAAACTCATTAACTGTCACGGTCAAAGTTGCATTACAACCGTTGGCATCAACAATTGTTTCTGATCCAGAGGCTGCATATTCCGTTCCTGTTGAGGCTGTGAATATTCCACCTGGACAAATAGTACCAGATTCAGTAGCGTCCATTGGAACAAATTCCGTCAAAGTCACCATAAGTGTAGCATCGCATCCATTGGCATCTATAATCGTTTCAGATCCAGAGGCTGTGTAAACGGTTCCTGTGGAAGCGGTGTAAGATCCACTAGGACATATCTCAGCAGTTTCAGTTTGATTAATTAGGGTGTTTATTGTTACATTAACCATCAGCGTGAATTCACATCCAGCAGCAGTCATCTGTGTCTCGGATCCAGACATGGTGTAAGCAGTTCCACTAGAAGCTATGTAAGTTTCCCCTTCACAGATAGTTGCTGTTTCTGTAACTGTAGGTGCAGGAGCAAGTACTGCAACTGTCATGTTAGAGATAGACACACAACCTGTAATCGGATCTGCTATTTCAAACCAATATGTTTCCGTAGTGTTATTCATTTGAGCAACACTGGAAGCGTTAATTATTGTACCTCCCGCTGCTGGATCATCATTAAACCAAGTGAAAGTACCAGTACCAATTGAGGATTCAAATTGAGCAATATCGTAAGGTTGCATATCGGCACAAAAAGCATCCGGTGTAAATGGGGTAATGACTGGTAGTGCATTTATTGTTGGGGTAAAACAAATTACATCTGTACACATGTTAGCATCTGTAAATTGAGCACAAAATATATCTCCCTCAACTGGTGCAACCGAAGTCGGATCTACTATTGTTGTTCCTCCAGCTGAAGGATCATCCTCATACCAAACTAAAGTACCTGTTGCTGAAGTAACTTGACTTTCTAGCGTTATCAAATTTAATTCGTCACCTGCACAAATTGTCGTTCCTGTTGTAGGTGCTGTTAATGCAGGCAATGGATTAATTGTCACTTCTATAGAGGTAGTCGCTGAACAACCAGTAGCTGTATTTGTAAATTCTACCCAAAATGTTGTTCCCAAAACCATTGGATCATATGGCGCAATCACTAGAGAAGTCAATGGCATACCACCAAGAGCAGGATCTGTTGCATACCAAGTAAAGGTACCAGCAGCCGCTGTCAAGTCAGTTTGGTAAGTTGTTAAATCTAAATCGTCTCCTTCACAAATCACGGGTGCAACTGCTAACAATGTAGGCACTTCGGAATATTGAAATGTCGCACAAACTGTATTGGTACAACCAGTAATTGCATATGTGAATTCTGCACAATATTGACTAGAACCAACTGGAATAACTGATGTTGGATCTGAGATGAAAGCACCGTTCGCTGCCATAGTTCCACCGACATACCAATCAATGGTTCCATCTGTTGCAACGTCAGCTTCCACACTAGTTAAGTCAAATGATTCACCAGGACAAATAGGCCCTAACACTGGAGCTACCACAGCTGGCAAAGGATCTACAACAATATCTACACAAGTTTCAACAACGCAATCTCCGGTCTCGCAATAGCTATATGCTGCACAATATTGAGTCGTTCCAACTACAGGTATAACTGCTGAAGGATTTGACACTAAAGCACCGCCAGCAGAAGCTCCCTCATACCAGGCAAAAGAACCATTTCCTGCAACTGATGGTGTTGGATTAAGTACAAATAAGTTGATAGATTCTCCACTACAAATTGCAGTAGGTGCAGCAATATTAGACAATGTCACTTCAGGTAAAAATCTTACTGCAACAGGTGCTCCTGTAACATCACAATCAGGACACAGCGTTGGAAATGAACTATCACAATTTACATCCACTCTGAAATCCCAATCCAATTGATCTGTGTCTGAAGTAAAAGGAAGTGTTATTAAATTCACCGTCGTAATATTTATTTGTTCTCCATTAGGGTCTGTGGTCCATCCATTTTGATTGTAACATTGTGGATCACAACCGCCGAAAAATCCTTCATCACATGAATCGTGAATATCATTTATATCATTAAAATTTGAAAAAATACCTCCTGGCAAACCATCGATCAAACCAAACAACACATCTTCAGCAAGCGGTTCTTCTCCATCTGCATTTTGGTCCTCTACACAAACCTCAATATTGTAAGTCACTAAGTCATTACAAAAAGGAACTGGTGGGATCGCTAGTGAAGTTCCATTCACTCCTGGGATCGTAATTCCATCTGCATTAGTTGTGAATATAGACCCGCTAGAATTTTCGGCTGTATAAGATTGACAAGCGAAGGATAAAAATGGCGTGAAATATAATAGTTCTCCACAAGCATCTGTTGGTGTGAACAATGATCCATTATTTACATACGTTTCTGCAGGAATACTTCCGGGAGCAGCAAATGCTCCATTTGTTCCATTCAAACTTGCCGCTAATAATGCCGCAGTAGATGGATAAGCAGAAGGAGGATTTGGCGTGACGACATAGCCCACTTCATATCCAAGGCTTGACACCAACGCACTGTTATTTGAAAAATCAAAAGATTCGCCCCAGCAAACTACTTGCTCAGTTGCGGTTCCATTTCCAGGAAGATCCGGACAATCAGGACATCCTATAGTAGCAGAACCCGTTGCCTGACATGCAGCTGGAGCACCAGCTATACCAATTGTGTAATTAACAACAGTTGAAGCACCTGGCGCTGGATCGGTTGCACCTCCAATATCAATAACCAAATTGCCGCAATTATCAATCGGTGTTGCTGAACAATTTTCAAAAACAAAATCAACTCCTAATTCTGGAATTGGATAAACATTGATAGGTCCTACACTCAAGGTAGTCGTGGTAGCAGGAACTCCATTATTCAAACATATTAATTCCGCTGTATAGGTATAGGTGCTTGCGTTGCATCTATCCGTAGCATTCACAGTGTGCGCATACATAGCTCCTGTGCCACCCGCAATCGCAATTCCATTTTCAAACCATTGGATACTATAATCTACACCATCCGTACCTTGATCAACAGTTGCGTTCAGATTAATAACAGCTCCATTGCACTCATCTGGTGAGATTGGATCGATTGAAACCAAGTTGGGACAGTTGAAACAATTTTCAGTTAACTCACCTAAATTGACATTACAGTTGGCATCATTCGTATCGATTAATTGAACATTAATTGGGGTACCGCTTGGGTATGGACCAAATGAAAAAGTCCCAGGAGCTGTAACTCCGGGTTGTCCGGCACCATTACTTAAATTAATATCGACAGTCGTTGAATTTCCTAGACTTGCTAACACGACATCTAGTGTAAACATTCCTGCAGCATTACAAGTCGTTACAACAGTTGCTTCTGCCGGTGTACATTCTCCAATACAATTTACAGCGGTTGTTACTGTGATATCACAAGCTGGATTTCCATTTGAAATCACATAACTTACGGCTGTCCCATTGTCTCCAGGGCTGAATACGGTCGCACCTGATATGGTGAATCCTGGGCAAGGATAGGTCACACTAATACTACAATCCGGATCCATTGTGTTTGTAGTGTTATCAATCACCACTAAACCTGGATCTATTTCTGGATAAACGGTCACCGTGACGGTTTCATTGGTAGCTACTAATGAACCGTCATTGGTACATGATAAATTAAGGGTGTAAGTTTCAACAATAGGTGCACATGTCGTATTTGTTAATGTTAAAACAGGAGAAGGGCTATTGGCATTGGTTGCATCTATTCCCGTTCCTGACCAAGTATAGGTTACATTTGGGGCACCTGCAGGATCTAAAATCGCATCTAGCGTTACAGTACTACCACTACAAACATCAGATTGTGAAGCTTGAGCACTAACAAAAGAAGGACATCCTCCAATTACACAAACTTCAACAGGGTCTCCACAAGTTACTCCTGCAGTAGTTGTTGCATCGATACAAATTTCGCTATTTGGATCAATGCTATAAGATGTCAAACCAGCACCATCGATTGTGATAGCCCAATTACCATTTGGATCTACATTAAAACCAAGCAAGCTTAATGGTAATGGAGAAAGCCCGTTAATTATATCGATATCGAATGAAAGAGGTCCCTGCACTACTCCATCAGGTTGTATCACCGATAAGTTGACGTTACCAGTTCCTCCGAGATTTATCCCCAGTTCTCCACCAAAAGTTGAACCTGGAATGTAACAAATCCCTGATATTTGAAAGCCAATATTAAAGTTGTTACCATTTCCACTCAACGGAATTCCTAAAGTCCCAAAGGGAACACATTGTTCAGGAATGGAAGTTCCAGCCGGAATACATGGTACGAATTCGAAGCAACCCAGATTATCACAGTCTGGCATAAAACTGAAATCACCGACTTGTCCATTGGTCCATTGGATAATGGAAGAAGGTACAACACCAGAATCATATGTTGCACTCGTAATATCAACATCACCACCATCGCAGGCAATTTGAAAGGAATTACCTCCAAGATCTACCAAATTGGGATTCCCACCAGCAGTTCCTGTAACACACTGTGCACTCAAGTTAAATTGAAACAGCATTGTCAACAACAGAACTGACAATATACTTGAGCAATATTTATTTATATTGAAAATTAAAATCATGAGTTATAGATTTTTCAAACACACACCTTTTTTATCAGGCAATTTTTTTAAATTTTTGTAATCGGTGGAATGGGTGCTTTATTGATTGCTTCCTGTATTTTTAGGAAGTGGACAATTTGCTGGAAATGTCACAATCACTGGTTCGCATGCTGCCACCCCTTCACAAGAGCCATCATCACAAAGTGCAGCCGGATCGAAATTAGCAGCGCTTGGATTGGTACAACCTAATACTTGCGGCAAACAAGAGCCATCATCGATAGAAGCTGCTGCATCAAAATTAGGTGAACACGGATCTGTACATCCGGTAATACAGGCAACATTACAATCAATTGGATTGGATGTCTGACTAGAACCCGTAAAACAGGACGTGGTGAATGCAGAAAAATCATAAACCAAATCTGCATCAGTATCATTTGTATTTGGACAAACATTTGGAACGCCAGCAGTCGCTAAACTTTGAATTGCACAAGTAGTCCCACTCATTGAAGTCAACGTAGCAGAACCAGCCAACCCACAATTTGATTGCACAATTACCTCTGTCAACAAGGGGTTGGTTGTCCAAGTTATCGTTGAAGTATTGGAGCTATTATCGACGGTACAAACTATGACCGCATTCGATTGTTCTGTGGCAGCATTACAAGCCATGTTGCTAGCAGTTACATCATAACATATTTGAGTTGCCCCAGTCGTTAGCACACTATTTCCATTTACTGTAATAAAATCTGCAGGCCCATCAAAGTTGGCACAGATTGTTACCAATTCTCCATGACAATATTCCATTTGATTGGGTGTCACGGAAGTCAATGTCGGACAGGTAGCACATCCAGGACCTGTATCAGATAAAATTTCATAACAACATGAATTCGCTGTTCCAGATCCATCTGCCTCTGCAATGCCATCAATCATATAGTCAATGACTGTTTCTCCACCGGTACATCCTAGATTATTTAGAAGTGCCAAGTTTTGATTCAATGTAACAATGACTCCAATCACTGATTCTAAACTAGAGATCCCTCCTGTAAAAGCTCCAGCGATCGTAAATATTTGTTCGAGCGACATCACATCCGCACCAGCGCTTATCCCAGCATTCATCAGGTCTGTACAAAGTCCAGCAAACTGAGCCTCTACAAATGTACAACATGGTGCACCCGTTATGCTGACCCCATAGATACCATCAATTATATTCTGCAATTGAGTTAAATCGTAACAAACGGCAGTAACACAAAATTCGGCCCCAGCTGTTAGGCTTAGCATCGAAGGATCAAAAGAGGTTGAAGAAAAGACACCTAACACAGCAGGACCTTCATCCCCTGTACCAGGAGTACCATCGGGATCAACAATATTATTGGGATCTTGAACTACAAACTCGGTATCCGGTAAAGGACAAGTTGTATTCAAAAATACCGAAAAGGTTGCTAGGTCGGAGAAGCAAATGGTTCCATTCCCATTTCCAGAAGCTGCACAGTTCAACACCGGATCTTGTGCAATGGCCACCAGACTGGAGCATAAGCAAGCAGCCATTAGCATGATGCTGTAAAATAATTTCATGGTAACTATTTTTTGTTAGCTTAATAAAAATTAAGCCTATAAAACATTTCTAATTTTTTTTGTACTGAATCCGTGCGTTTGAAAAAACTTAGACAGGAAAAGTTGAAGCGGAAAGACATAGGTCGATGTGCTGTACTTTTTTATGAATAAGTATGATGTTACGAAGTTCGAAACAGCGTAACGTCAAACGTTTGGATAAATCGGTAGGAGGAACTATCGGAGTTGGAATATATCCAAGTATTGATAGTTTTGTCTGAATAGATACGAGCTAATATAAAGCCTGAAAAAAGCGCACATTTTTAGTGCTATTCAACATTATTTTTAAATCGAGATTGGGTTGAGAATTGCGGGTAAAATTAGGCTTAACCGTATCACTCTTAAAATTAGGAATTATAAGGTATTTAACCACAAAATTAAAGGGAAATAATGGGTGTGAAAGTTAGAATTATACAATTTTATTCAGTTTGTTTTAAAAACACTCCAACGACCTACCTGATTTAGGGTATTCATGCCAAGGTTTAACGGGCTATTAAAAAAAATGGGTTGTCAGCATCCTTCAAGAAACTGCAACCCATTCAATTTATTTATTATGTATTTCTAACGCTTTAGTAGTATTATTTTTTCGACTAAAAATTCGGTGTTTGCATTTAGTTTCACAAAATAAGTTCCGCTTGGAAATTCCTTTGTATTGACATTAATCAGTTGTAGAGAACTATTGGTCAATTCCTTTTCATATGCAGCTATTACCCTTCCTGAAATATCTAAAATTTTAATATCCACTTTTTCAGATAATTCTGAATTCAATTCAATATTAAAATTATCATTTGCAGGATTTGGATAAATATTCATGCTGATCATATTTCGATCAACATGTAATACTGATGTTGGAATCACCATCAAATTTGTCGTGTGAAAACTATCACAACCATTAGAAGCACTGAATAATTCAACAATTGAAGTATCATTGAAAATCTGGATGCCATTAAAAAATCCTCCTTGCATAATATCCTGATCAGTGCTGCTAAAACTATTTGGATCAATCAATAAATCCGTAATCAATAAGCTATCACATCCTGTCTGACCTGTCAACACATCGGTGTACGTTCCAGCTTGACTGTAGTTATTTCCATTGATGGTTATAAATTCTCCATCACAAATATTGAAATTTAAATACGTTGTATCCGCTGATGGAATGAACTCTACTTCATAAGTCACCAAACTATCACATCCATATTGATTGGTAAATTGCTCCGTCGTAATGTTGACATCATTAGGATCACATGAGGCAGTTAAAATATAGTTATTATCTGCTGGATTGACCGTCAAATTGGTTGTAACAATACTATCGCAACTATTCATCATTGAAAATAACGTGTCAACATAAGTTCCAGTTTGGTTGTAAACATTAGATCCAACTGTTACGGATTCACCTGTGCAGATATTTGGGTTTTGTACCGATCCTGAACTAGCAGCTAATGAAACGGTTGTAGTCACAAGACTATCGCATCCAAATTGATTGAGTAAGTTTTGAGTAAACGTTCCTACATCACTTGGATTGCAACTGGTGGTTGTGATATTAATTTGATCTGATGATAACAACTGAGTCGTTATGGTAACAATACTATCACATCCGTATTGATTGATTAAAGTCAACACATTCGTTCCGGCTTGATTGGCATCACAAGTTGTAAAATTAAAAAATAAATTATCAGATGGCAATAATTCAACTTGAGTGGTCACGATACTGTCACAACCATATTGATTGACATAATTCATCACAAAACTACCAGTTTGACTAACATCACATGAATTTGCAAATAGAAAAATATCATCCGATGGTAATAATGAAGTCGTTGTTGTAACAATACTATCACATCCATTAAAGGCAGGAAAAATGTTCACAACCGTTCCAGCCATTGAAGGATCACAGGTCGTTAAATTCAAATTAGTATTTACATCTGAACCACCTCCTGATGCACATGCTGAGTACCCACAGATGGCCATTTCATCTACCCGAATTCCTGCATCCAAAGCTCTTAATCTTATATATTGCGTCGTCAAATTGATATTGGAAAACGTTTTCCATTTATAAGCCATTGGGTTGTTGGTACTCCAATTATTGAATACTTGCCAGTTATCAGGTTGACCAATTGAAATTTCTACTATTCGTTGTCCAGCTCCATCGGAGGTATGGAAAAATAAATTTTCAACATTGTGCACACTTCCTAAGTCAATGATTGCTTCCTCTCCTATCGCTGGCGTCCATGCATGCAACATACTATCACCGGTCCCACAAAATGGTTCACCGATTGCTCCTTGTTCATTATTCAACATCATATTGTTGCCACTTCCAGAAGTTTGAAAGGGTAAAAAATTGCAATTACAACCTACCATATCTTCTGGCATCTCTCCTACTACGATAAATTTAGGACGCTCCGAAACATCTACTTGAATATTTCCACCAGCGGGTATCAATGCAGTTCGCACGCCATCCATATCCCCGAAATTCAATTTTACTTGAGTTGCATTTGCAGTAATTGGTAAGGTATAATTTGAAATAACAGGACTATCATCAGCAGTCACGGCCGTCGGGCTCCAAACTGCATACACTTCTTTTGTTGGTGCATTACAATTGTCTACAAATCTATAAACACGAACAGCTGGATCGTTGTGGACATAACTGGGATCATAAGTCAAACCAGTTAATGTATTTTTCATGGCCGCGATATAATACCAAGCTTCTTTTGGTTGATAATTATCTCCTGCAAACGTGCACAGTCCACTGGTTTCGTAGAGTCCCCATGAAGTTTCTGGTGAATCATCTCTCATATTAAATACCATCGCACGGTCAACTCCTGCTGCTGCCAATTCTAAAAATCCACGGACATTCCATTGTGCTTGAATTTCTCTAAACGTTGCCATGCACGCTGCATCGTTTGGATTCGAACAATATAAAGCCGGATTGGCACTTTGAGGTGAATTAGGATTGGTATCGTACCCAAATTCCGATTGCCATACTTCAACTCCAGGTAAATATCTATTTCTGTAATCAACTACTTCCTCCAATTTTTGGCGAACATTATCTTCTTCTGGACTCAATGCGTGTGTACCCAAAGGCGCACCATTTGCTCCATCATTACTATAATCATGAAAATTGATGACATCAAAAGGAAAGCCTATATCTGGTCGATGATGTTCGAACCAAAACTTCATGGCTCTCACCCATTTGATATTGATTTCTGAAATTCCACCCATCACAAATTTCATATTCCCATTAGAATTTTTAAGACCTAATGGACTTGCACCGGCTGGCACACCATTCGGGAAACGGGCTGTTACAATATTTTCAACACCATTGGTTTCTCCATGCCCATCAATTTCCGCACTTGATTTTGCTGCAAATTCATAAGGAGAAAAATAAGCCAACTCTTCTTCAATTGCAGGATCTAAAAATGGCAATCCATCCACCAAAAAGTAATGCCACCATTTATCCGGTTCATTCCAATTTTCAACATATTGAACTTGACCTAAACCAGAACGTGCAAAATTTGTTGGAGCAACCTTCAAGTTATTCGTTGTACCAGGAAAACCGTAACGCGCTGAAAATTGATACATCATATCCGCATACTCAATATAAGCTTCTGGCATATCAACGACCATGTCTGGAACAATTGGATAAATAGATTCGTCAAAAGGTTTACGGTGAACTACGTGCAGCAATTTGAAAGGATCAACGAGTCCTTGATTAACAGCAGTAGCAGCAGTAAAAGAAGGATCATTGTTATGATAAGCAAAGGTCGCCATTGATGGCATTTGGTGATGCATCGCTGCATTCACTCCAATACCCAAGTCTTGCAACCCTTGATATAAGAAATCGTGATCGTACATCGGTACGTGTGTAGGTCCGAATTCGTATTGATCATTCGGATAGGATGGGTGACCTTCTGTGGCATACCCCCAATTAAAATATTCATGTTGATAACAACGTACAAACCCTAATGCATTTGCCTTCACCGGTGGTACGTCGATATTGAAATTGGAACCCATAAAACCTTCCATGGTTGGTCTTGTGCAATCACAATCCGTCATCGGATCACAAGCACTTACTGGTGGCGGACAACTGATGGTATTTGGAGCAGTCCCGTAGATATCAATTTCTCGGATTCTCGCAATCGTCCCATTAAAAGTAAACTTCAGGAATTGTGTTGTTATATTAACTGGATGACAATCATTGACTACATTATCGTGTTGGAACAAACTATTCCAAGTCGTCGGATTCGTTCCTCCATCAAACACTTCGCAAATCCCTCCTGGATCTGATGCGTCATCTAAACACAATTGTGTCAACGTTTGCGGATATCCTAAATCAACTACTACGGAAACTGGGTAGAAGAAAGTTCTCCAATTCCAGGTAGCATCGAAGTACGCCCATTGGTTGGTGGTTTGTGGAATATCACAGGCATACGTTGTCGTCAATTGTTGATTGTCAAACAAGACCCACTCGTCTCCTCGTGCATCGATATTGACGACCATTTCTGGAGAGATGACTAGTTTTGTTTGCGCGGAAATCCAGCAACTATAACATAGGAATAATAACAGAAATACCTGTTTCAAGGTAGAAATTTGCATAGAAAGGTGTTTAATTGTGCTTAACAAGTATTAAACGATTTGGTAGGGCTAAATGTGTCAAGAGCATTCACACTTGTTTGGTGCAATTTCGACATTTTTGTTTGGAATGTCAAAGGGGGGGGGGTTGGGGAATGGGAATATAAGGAATGGGATTTTCCCATTCCTTGGGTTTATATCGTCCCTTTGGGACTTTGGGGGACTAATCTAAAATCTTATAGCAAAGAGCGTTATAACCATCGAAGGCGTAAAGTTTTCCTGTTGTTTTATCTATTTTGAATTGATTGCGAAATGTTCCATTCATTTTCCAATTTCGTGACAAATTTGTTTTGTCATCCGAATACAACCCTCTACTGGTAATTATATAGTGGTTGTCTTCAAAAGATTGAATTGAAACATCACCATTTTCTCCAGGATATTGTTCCCAAATAAAATCGATTTCGTGAAGTTGGCTACCAGTTATTGCATCCAACACGGTCAATGTGTTGGCAGTTGCTACAAATACTTTTTCATCATCTATATCTTTCTGTATTAAAAAAATCTAATTGGCCGTACAATGTGATTTAGGATTTTAGGTATCAATCTACTTAGAACTTCCCAATTCCACAACAAAACGTTTCAAAGTATTACCCCGATACGCTTCTACATTTACGCGATCACCGGGTTTGAAAGTTTCCAAGGCTTCCAATAAATCATAATTGCTTTTTATTTCCTTTCCTTCGATTCCAACGATGATATCTCCCCAACTGATTTCACCTGATCGCATTCTTTTTGTTCCCGTTAAACCGGCTTTTGCAGATCCACTTCCTGGAGCAACGTTGATGACTAACGCGCCATCGATTTTGAATTGACGGGTGAGTTGTTTGGTGGCTAATTCGACTCCTAAAATTGGTCTGCGTATTTCTCCATAATTGATTAAATCCGGTACAACCCAAGCTACTTCATCGACGGGAATTGAGAAACCAATTCCAGCATAAGCGCCAGATGGACTATAAATTGCTGTGTTGACCCCTATCAATTCCCCTTGTGAATTTAACAATGGTCCTCCGGAATTTCCTGGATTGATGGCTGCATCTGTTTGAATTACGTTTTTGATAGGACGTCCGCTGACGGATTGAATTTCTCTTCCTAATGCGGAGATGATTCCTGTTGTCAATGTTTGATCCAGACCAAATGGATTTCCGATGGCGTATGTGGATTGACCTACTTTTAAATTATCTGACATTCCTTTTGGAAGTGGGTATAATTCATTTCTTGGTGCATCGATTTTAAGGACTGCTAAATCTTTATCTGGTGCAATTCCGACTAACGAAGCTTGATAGGTGGTTTGATCGGACATGGTAACGGTCGCACGATCTGCTCCTTTGATAACATGATAGTTGGTAACAATATGCCCTTCTTTATCCCACACAAAAGCAGAGCCTGTTCCGCTTTTTATTTCTTGTAAATCTCTTGTCCAATAATCTCTTTGTAAGTTGGATGTTGTAATAAAAGCAACCGAGGTTTTGGCCTTTTCAAAAAGTTCGATCGTTGCCCGCTCTTCGTTGGTATATCTATAACCTTCTTGATTGTGGGCTACTTTTTGGGCGGTTGGTGCTTCGTTGTAGGTGATCTCTTTTCGGTCCGTATTATTTTCGACGGGTGATGTCTCAGAGGTACAACTACTAAATTGAATTGCAAAAATGGCAAGTAGGAATATTGGAAGTATTGCTCTCATTTTGATATAGCTTTAATTTTAAGTATAAAGATAAACGATGAGAATTAGTTGAAATTGTTGGTGAGGGAGTTTAACAGATTTTTAAAAGATTAGACGTAAGGATTTGTCGATGAAGTTTTAATTTGTTAGCTATGAATTCTGAGAGAATTAATTTCTAGGGCAACATCTTACTGTTTATTTTTCTTTTGGAGAAAATTCACTTTTGTTATTAGACATTCCAGAAAAATTATCGCAGCCGAGATAGCCTCTAGCGGTACTTTTTCCACCTACCTTCTATTCCAAATATCCAATACATGCACCTATCATTTTTCGTGACAATTTCTACAAAAAACGGCTAGGCATTTGTCTCCTTGGATTCTTCTATTAAATGCTTTGGAAGTTGCTTGTTAGCTTTAGCACCGAGTGATTTCAATTTCTCTGCTCTAGAGATAAGATCACCTCTACCGAAATGTAATTTTTTCATAGATTCTTGATAGGTCAATTGAGTGGTGTCAATTTGTTTTCCTAGTTTTTCCAAATCAGCTACAAAAGCGGAGAACTTATCATACATCTTACCGGCTTCGGAAGCGATATCGATTGCGTATCGATTTTGGTTTTCGTTTCGCCACATCGTCTCTACCGTTTTCAGTGTTGCCAATAATGTGGAGGGAGTGACGATAACAATATTTTTTTCAAAAGCATAATTATATAAATCGGCGTTGCCAGAAAGTGCAGCAGAAAATGCAGTATCAATCGGCACAAACATCAACACAAAATCAGGACTTTCTATTTTATATAAATCGTGGTAATTTTTTTCAGCTAAATTTTCAATATGTCTTTTGACAGAATGGGTATGTAATTTTTGTGCCGCATTGGAAGCTTCTTCGTTTTCAGCATTTACCAATTGATCATATGCTTTTAATGAAACTTTAGAATCTACAATTAATTTCTTTCCATCTGGCAAACAGATCACTACATCGGGTTGAAATCTTTTCCCCTCTTCATCCGTTAATGATTTTTGAACAAAGTATTCCCGATCTTTTTGTAGACCGGATTTATCCAAAATAGACTCTAAAATTAGCTCTCCCCAATTCCCTTGTTGTTTGCTATCCCCTTTCAAAGCTTTGGTCAAATTGATGGCTTCTTTTGACATCTTTTCATTGAGTGCTGCGAGTCCTATTATTTGTTGTTTCAATGAAGAATGTCTTTCGATGGATTCTTTGTTTGTCGCTTCTACTTTTTGTTCGAAAGTGACAATTCTTTCTTTCAATGGAGTTAAAATTTCGGTAATTCCTTTGCGTTGTACCTCATCAAATTTCTCTGCCTTTTCTTCCAGAATTTTAGTGGCCAAATTTTCAAAACGTTCACTCATTTTTTGAGTATCTGTTGTTACTTCTATGAATCTGGATTGTAAATTATTGTGTTCGGTAACGAGTGCTGCATATTTCACAGCAGTCTCATTCGGCAACATTTTTTGTTTGTGTAATTCGGTCGAAAGCGTTGTATTTTCGTTTTCCAATTGAGTTACTTTATCGACATAAGACTCCATTGTACTTTTGTGATACAGATAAAAAAGTATCCATGAAATGATGGTTAGTGTGAAGAGAAATAACAACGTACTGTCTTGATCCAAGTTGTGCATTTGGATAGATTTTAATCGGTGAAAAATTTAGTTGCTGTTATTTTGATTTGAAATCGATGTAATATATGAATTTTTTACCATATAATAAATTTTTTAATGTAGTAAAAGGGCTATTTCTAAACTGCGATTAATTTACACGCATAAAATATTGGGTTGGTACAATTTTCGATTTATCCTATCTTGAATCCTTCCAATACGCATACCTTCCAAGTTTATCTAAACTTAAACAATACTAAACATGAAAAAATTCATTCGGAATAATTTATTCCTATTATGCGCTATATGTATGACGATTCCCACATATGCGCAATCAATACAGAACTGCCCATCTGATGAAATTCGAAATGAGATGCTGGATCAACATCACAAATATCATCAGCAATGCCAGCATGAAGATGCCATCTATCAAGAAAAATATCTAAATCTTGTGCAAAATGGAATGGAAAAAAGTGGGCAGGCAGTCTATTCATTACCAGTCGTTTTTCATATAGTCCACAGCGGTGAAACATTCGGTTCATATGGCAATCCAAGTGATGAATTTATATTGAATAAATTAGCTGGTGTCAATGTTTTTATGAGAATGGCTCAAACCTTTAATCCTACTTATCCGGATGTAAGTGACTATGGTGTTGATACAGAAATTGAACTTTGCTTGGCCCATGAAGATCCAGATGGAAATTTTACCAATGGTATTATCAGACATTATGCGCCTGATATAGCTAATGTAAATTTTGATTATATAAATTATGGCCAATCTATTGTCTGGGATAATACTCGCTATGTCAACATCATAATGACTGGAACGTTGGAGGTAGCGGCCTATTATCTTGGTGGACCATATGATTTTATCGTTACAAAAAAAGGACTGCCCGCCCTAGCACATGAACTTGGTCACTATCTTAGCCTTTGGCATACTTTCACTAATACATGTGATAATTCGGATTGCTTTAATACTGGGGATAGAGTTTGTGACACACCACCATCCAATGCACCAACCTATGATGCTGTTACGAATACTTGCACCACAGATCCAGATGATACCAGCACAAATAATCCATTTCGTCCAACTTCAATGGGTGGGCTTGGAGATGTGAATGATATGTTAGGAAATATGATGGATTATGGTTCACCTGGTGGATTATTTACAATAGGACAAAAAACAAAAATGCGTAATAACATTGAAGTCAACAGAATGACATTGTTAAATAATAATACCATTTGTAGCTCGACCGCTTCTGTAACAAACGATGCTGGGGTCTTCGATATTTACGTTGAACATTTAACAAATTGCGACAAAAATTTAGATCTAACGATTCAGTTCGTAAATTATGGTTCCACCATTCTTTCACAAACTCAATTTGAAGTACTTGTAAATGGAAATAGTTTTTACACTGAAGCTTGGACTGGTGCATTAGCGAGTGGTGCCACTAGCCATCATTTGTTGGAATTGCAAAATCTCCCTGTAGGAATGTCAACCATTACCGTAAAAACGAATAGTCCCAATGGCAGTGCAGATGAAAAACTAGCAAATGATAGCGCTTCATTCGATATAAATATATTGGATGCTGACGAATGTTTTACTTTTTCTAATTGTCAAGATATGAATTTAAGCACCGCTTCAGGTCCTGGAAATAATACTATTGTAAACATTTCGGACAACTTCATTGCAAATAATATCAGCTACGTGGAGTTGTGTGCCGATGCTTATGGTGATGTTGGAAGCGCTGCAGAAGTCTTTAATATTTACAATGAATCTGGAATAAACATTGGAACAACTACACCTACAGGAGATTGCTATACTAATGCAGTAAAATTTTGTGTAAATGTTTCGATATCAGATTACTTGAATTGGATTGCTGACGGACAAATTACTGTTACTTTTGATCCGAGTTCCAATATTATTAATCCAACCCATTGTACGATTACGCCAAATCAAGTATGTGCTTATGTAGAAGTTGGGCTAGATTACCCTTGCACAGGAATGGGAGCTCCCTGTTCAGATGGAGACGATTGTACAATAAATGATGTATATGACGCCAATTGTGTTTGTGCTGGTACATTTCAAGACGCTGACGGGGATGGTGTTTGTGATTTAGATGATGAGTGTAACGGACACAACGACAACACCGTTCCAACATTAATATTACAATTAGATTATTTTTCAGAACACATTAGTTGGTCCGTCAATCAGAGCAATCAGACCATACTTTCTCAAAGTTATACGACCGATGACAGAAGATTATATTTAGATGAAAAATTATGCCTTCCAGAAGGGTGTTATGATTTTGTCATCAACGATAGCAATTGCAAAGGATTAACAGAATATCAGGACGGATTCTTCATTCTGGAAGATGCCGCAGGAATTGTATTAGGAACGGGAAGTAATTTTGGATGCAGTGAAACGGTAAGTTTTTGTGTAGCTGGTGCTCCTTGCGAACTAGCAGGCCAATCTTGTGATGATGGAGATGCATGCACAGTAAATGACATTTTTGATACATCATGTAATTGTGTCGGGACTTTTGTGGACAATGACAACGATGGAGTTTGTGCAGTAGATGATTGTAATGACAACAATACGAATATAGGCGCACTTCAAGCAGCTGGTACGGCCTGTGATGACAACGACCCATTGACAAACAATGATGTCATCCTCGCCGATGGATGTACTTGCCAAGGAATAAGTCCATGCCCTGGCTATGCATTAGATGATTGGTCTAGCAGTACATTGACACATACTGGTACAGGATCCAATTCTATTACTTTTACTTTTTCGGAGTTGAAGGAAAATGTTGAGTTTGATATCACAGGAATAAACAATATTACTTCAGGTAACCCCAACAATCAATATACGGAACAGGTAACCATTAGCTATACTGATATTAATAACAATACCATTGAATACGGTGTATTTGCCAATGTAAGTAATGTTTCGGTGGTCATAAATGATGTCGTACAATCTGTTTCGGTAAGTCTTACAGATGCCGTTGATGGGAACACAAATGCCACCATGTCCGTTTTTATTGGAACTATCGGTTCTTGTACTTCTGGTCAAACATCAGGATGTGGAACTGGTAGCAATACTTGCACTTCAAGCGCTCCACTGCCGACAATTCCAGGTATTTATACAGCCGAGGTATCTGCGGTGGAAGGCAACTGGACCTACTATTGCGATTGCGATGGAAACTTATTGTTAGCTTTAGATAAAACCACTGCTCCAACAATGGTCGTTACAGAAAGTGAGGTGTCGATAAAAGTTGAAGATGGTGCAACTTATTATCCATCTGGTACAGGTTTTATTTCCAATCCTTATGGCGCAGCTTTCATGAATCGCTATTGGGAAGTCAACCCAACGACACAACCTGCACCTGGAGAAACAGTCGGCGTCAAATTTTATTACACGGATGCATCTTACCAAGCATTGAAAGATAGTTTGTCCAATCGAAATACAACATGGACCGTGACTTCAACCTCTGACTTACACTTTTATAAAGTTACAGAAGTAGCTTTAGGAGATTTTCCAGCAATCTCGACGATACAAACCAGCGATTTATTGTTGTTAGCAAATGGAGGAAGTTCAACCGCTGCGTATGCCGACAACATGCATCCAAACGCAGTTGATCATTTTGCAGAATTTAAAGTAACTTCCTTTTCTGGAGGTGGTGGCGGTGCTGGTGACGAGTCTTCAAGTCCATTGCCAGTAGAACTTAAAACTTTCACTGGGAAGGAATTGGATTGCGAACGAGTATTAGAATGGATTACTTCTTCGGAGGAAGATAATTCCTATTTTGAAATTCAAAAAAGTTATGATGGGAAGGAATTTTCTTCCATTGCTACAGTTCGTGGTCAAACCAATGCTTCAACAGAAAATTACTACTCACACATTGATCAAAGTGGAAATTTATCTTCAACCATTTATTATCGCTTAAAGCAATTTGATGTAGATGGTACCTCAAGTTACAGCCCTGTAGTCACTATTGAAAGCGAATGCTATTTGAAAGAATTTTCATTGTATCCAAATCCCGTCACAAATCAGATTGATATATCTATCGAGAATGATTTGGATCAGTCCATTGAATTAGAAATTATTTCAATCTATGGTACAAAATTTTTATCGCTGCCAGTAAACTTGAATCCAGGAATAAATACGATCAGCATTCCAACGGGCGATGAATTTCCTTCAGGAACTTATTTCGTTCAGATAAAAGTTGGTCAGCGGATGATCTCCAAGAAATTCATTAAGATGATAAAATAATCGGAATAGCATATTATATAAATTGAAAATTCAAATAGGATCGCTTTTCGTGTACAAATTGTTACAGAAAGTGATCCTATTTTTTTTCAATCCAATTAGTGACTTGAAATTTTAGTGCTCAATTTGATCGGTTTAAAAAGAAGATTTATAAGCTTTATTATCAATCACAATCTTCGCAATCACCTCTTTCAAAATCTGTGAAGTCCCACCTCCAATCGGCCCCAGTCGACTATCGCGAAGCATTCTTGCCAATGGATATTCTTCCATATAACCATAACCTCCTAAGAATTGGAGACAATCATAAATCACTTCATCTGCGACCTTCGTGGATTGCAACTTGGACATCGTAGCTTCTTTGACTGGATACAGACCTGCATCTAATTTTCTGGCAACATCGTAATTGAAAGTTTTGATAATTTCGACTTCAGTTGACATTTCAGCGAGGCGATGACGTAGTGCTTGAAAGCGATCTAGAGTTTTTCCAAAAGCAGTACGCTCGGACATGTATTGCATGGTGTACTCGAGTGCATATTCTGCACGGGCATGTGCGTTGATGCCCATGATGAGGCGTTCGAGTGCAAGGTGTTGCATTAAGTACGGGAAACCTTTGTTTTCTTCTCCCAATAAATTTTCAGCTGGAATTTTGACATTATCAAAAGCTATTTCTGCGGTATCAGAAGCTCTCCATCCCAACTTATCCAGTTTACTTGCCGTGATACCTGGCGTGTCTCTATCTACCAAAAACATAGAGATGCCTTTGGACCGCGCATCTGGATCTGTCTTTGCAGAAACGACCAAATAATCACTGTACACGCCGTTGGTAATAAAAGTTTTGGACCCATTTATAACATAATGTGCCCCTTCTTTTTTAGCCACTGTTTTCATGCCCGCAACATCACTTCCAGCAAAAGGTTCGGTGATACAAAGACAACCTATTTTCTTTCCTTCAATACTCGGTTGCAAATATTCTTTTTTAACTCGTTCATCTCCTTCTGCATTCAAATGTTGCATCGCCAAGAAAGCATGTGCCCACATCGCCGCTGCAAATCCACCTGAGTTGATCCGCTGCATTTCTTCCAACCAAATGACAGTGTAAAATTTATCTAACGCCATTCCACCATAAGCTTCCGGATAATCCAACCCAAAATATCCCATCTCTCCGAATTTCTCCCAGATAAATCGTTCAATCGTTCCGGTCTCCTCCCACTTATTAATATGCGGTACGACTTCCTTTTTTAGGAATTCACGGAAACCTTCCCTAAATAATTTATGTTCTTCTGTAAAATGTGGGTCAGCAGCCTTACTTCCATTAAGTGTTGAAACGTCCATTACGAGGTATTTATATATATGTGAATATATGATTGGAACGCAAATTAATGAAAAGAGTTCTCATACCTAGTAAATCCATGCATAAAGCCTTGATTTAAAGTAAAAAATATTTACATTTGCGTCACTTTATCCAAAAATGGTCTCATAGCTCAACTGGATAGAGCAGCTGCCTTTAAGCGTTCCTGAAAGAAGGAACAACTTAGGAGCCTTTATGGAGAAACAGAATCCATAAAGTGCATGTCACCATATCGGGGAAACCTTCTTCTAGTAATAGAAATGGCAATCCCGAGGAAACTTAAATCATTTCCTTATTTTCAAGTATGTTTAAACATCATACTAAAAGTAAAGGCGATTTGGGTGTGTTGAAGGCTAAGCTAGATTTATTTGAACAAGGATATCTAATTTTGAATCCTGAAACTGAACATGCTCCATTTGATTTAGTTATCTACAAAGATGGAATTTTCAAATCAGTTCAAGTTAAGTATCGTTCATTGAATAAAAGAGGAGCACTTGAAATTCCTTTTCGCAATAGTTATTGCAATACAAAGGGAGTTGTTTCTAAGTCTGTAGATAAAAATGTTATTGACATTTATTGTATCTACTGCCCAGATACAGACAAGTGTTATTATTTTAATCCTCTTGATTTCAACAAATCATTAACGCTTAGGGTAGATACACCTCGTAACAATCAATCTGCAAAAATTAATATTGCAGATGATTATCGAAAGGTTCCGTAGAGACTATACGTGACACACCTGAGATGGTGAAGAGATAGTCCAGACCACAAATTCCTAGCATTGTTAGGAGCGCAGTGAAAACTGTAGCTGGTAAGCTAAGCAGCAGGTTCCAGGTTCGAGCCCTGGTGGGATCACATTCTAAGAAAAGCTCTCCGAGAGGAGGGCTTTTTTTGTGCCTAAAATTTAGCCATTTGCTCTTCAATATCTATTTCTATCCCTAAACTTTTCATTTCTTTCATCAAATTAATTCTCCAAGCACCTGCTTCGTCATATCAAATCATATTTACAACTCATTAATTTTTAAAACAAATATTTTTAATTACATATAAATACAAAACAATTAATTTCATATATTCATGTTCCAATAATAAATTAAAAATACGATAAAAAAGTATAGCAATTACTAAACTTTATGAGTAAATTTGCGTTAAAATTAAACCAGTTTGCAAAAGGCGCTGTAAAAGTTTATAATCTGCTTATTGATGATATCGATCAATTCGATTACTTTGAAGATAACTTAGAAGAAAAATACAATCCTCAATTTGTTTCATTTGCAGCCACAATTTCGCAAATGAGTGAAAACAAAAAACCTCCTCCTCGAGGTAAAAGAAGAAAGCTAAAAGGAATTGAAAATGCGGCCGAAATGAGATCTCGGGATCTACGACTTTATTATTTAGTTATTGAGGAATATGGCTACACCATTTGTTTGGGCGGATTAAAAAAGAATCAGAAAAAAGATATCAGACGTCTCAAATCACTTAAAAAGGAATTAGAAAATCAAATAAAAAAAGATGGTAAAATCGAAATCAAAGAAGACTAAACTCACTAGAGAATCGCTTTTACAATCTCCAGAGTTTTGGATCGAGAATATCAAAACAGAACTGTTCAACATGGTTCAAGAATATATGGATGAAAATAACCTGAAAAGAAAAGAATTAGCAGCTGAACTCGGCTTTACAAAAGGATACATTTCGCAAGTTTTAAATGGTGACAGTGATCATAGAATTTCCAAACTTGTTGCACTAGCTACTTCTCTTGGTAAAGCTCCTTACTTTTATTTAAAAGATATCGAAAAAGTGCTGCAAGCAGATGCCGATGAAAAAGGTATTTACATTGATTTTGAGGAGCTCGAAGCGAAGGCAAAAAGATGTGATTTAATAGACACTCTAAATTATACTAAACCGAATCTAAATGAAGAAAAAATAAATAGACCTTGGATGAGTGCTTTTCCAAGTGCAGTTCATGAATTTGATTTTTCAATAAAAGAATTGGCAGTCCAAGATTTTGAAGAATTAGAGAAAGATCTCAAACCTAATTTTACACATGAAGCCTAAAATCCCACAAGTCAAAGAAGTCAATCTTGAGTTAATCGATGTTAATTACTATTTCGATGAAGAAATAAAAATTGATGATATCGACATCCAACTTTCAACCCGAGCATCTTTCAATAATGAAGACAATCTGATTTTTTTCTTCATCCATGTCAGGTATTTTTACAAGCCAAACAAATCCAAAGGGCAAACTTTATTTCATACGGATTATCTCTCAATAATCGAAGTCGATAAAGTCAATTGGAAAAAAAAGAAAGAACTCAAAGTTGAAAAAAATCAATTAGCCCATTTGCTGGGCATGTCTTTTTTAATGGTACGTGGTTCTATTTCAAACAGACTTGCTTCTAATTTTTTATCTCAGATAGAGCTCCCTTTGATTAATCCTTTGAAACTTTTAGAGGCACGTCATAAAATGGATAAGAAAAATTTTATCCTTACAACCGATTTTGAAGCTGGTCATAAATAAGTAAGAATTAAAAGCTACTTGTTCACAACACTATTGCCATTATTTCACCTTCACCTGCCCATTCATCAAAATTGGTGAAAGACATTCTCGTAACTCTCTATGAGTTATTCACTTCCAATAAATCTATGAATTTTACACTTCACTGGCTTAAAGGTTGGTTCATTTTCTTCACCCCATTTCACAAATAATACCCAATTTTCATCTTAACCTTGCACACAAAATGTTATTTTTAGCATTATCATTGGGAGATCGATGTTTTACCCAAACAAAACAACTACATGACCATAGCTCAAATAGACACAAACGTCCAAAAACTAGTCAAAAAATTTAAAAAAGAAACTTTTATCTATGACCTGTGCCTTGCTTTTGGATTACCAAAATCAACGGTAACCCTATTGCGAAAAGGGAATTCAAACTTATCCAAAATTGAAGGTGAAGTATTGTTGAAAAAGAAATTCCTTTTTAAAGAATTAAATAAGGATGAATTGGAATCAGTAATGACCACCATTCGAGCAAAAGAAAAAATCAAACACAATCCTCGTTTTGTGATTTTGACTGATTACAAAACGATCTTGGCATACGACACTAAAACCGATGATACACTCGATACGACCATCAAAAATTTAACCAAAGAATTCGCTTTCTTTTTACCGTTGGCAGGGATGGAAAAAATTGAATATCAAAATGAAAACCCTGCGGATGTCAAAGCTGCCGAAAAAATGGCCAAGCTTTTTGATGAGATAAAAAAACACAATCCAACCGAAGACGCTGAGGAAATCCATAGCTTAAATGTTTTTCTCTCTCGCCTCTTATTTTGCTTCTTTGCTGAAGACACCAATATATTTACAGAGAATCAATTTACCAACGCCATCGCCTCATACACGCAAGAAGATGGAGAAGATTTAAACAGCTATTTGTCCAAGTTATTTGATGTTCTTAATAAAAAGAAGCGAACCAAAGCTACACCAAAACACTTGACCGATTTTCCATACGTCAATGGTGGCTTATTTCGGGATGAACATCAAGTACCTAAGTTTTCCAGAAAAGCACGACGTATTTTGATAGAATGCGGTGAACTCGATTGGGCAGCGATCAACCCGGATATTTTTGGTTCCATGATTCAAGCGGTAGTCACACCTGAACATCGCGGTGGCTTAGGTATGCACTACACTTCCGTACCCAATATCATGAAAGTGATTGAACCACTTTTTCTCAATAATCTATACGAAGACTTTGAAAAAAGTAAAAATAGTCCTAACAAACTAAATGCATTGTTGCAGCGTTTATCCAATCTTAAAATATTTGACCCCGCTTGTGGTTCTGGAAATTTTTTGATTATTGCGTATAAGGAATTACGTCAATTGGAAAACAAGATTATTCTACACCAACTATCTTTGAGAAATGCAGTCGTTAATATTGAGCCAAAGCTAATGGATTTAATTCCCAAAAATCAACTACGACAAGCAGCTAGTTTTGTAGTGGAATTATTCTCTCGAATCTCTCTCGATCAGTTTTATGGAATCGAATTGGATGATTTTGCACATGAGATTGCAAAGCTCTCTTTATGGTTGGCGGAACATCAAATGAATACTTTATTTACAAAAGCTTTTGGTCAAAATACGCCGTCTCTTCCGCTAAAAGAAACTGGGCATATTGTGCATGGGAATGCTTGTCGATTGGATTGGGATAAGGTCTGTCCGAAGGAGGATGGGAAGGAGATTTATATTTTGGGGAATCCGCCGTATATGGGAGCAAAAAATCAAAATTCTTCCCAAAAAGAGGACATGAAGTTTGTTTTTGAAGATTCTGTTGCTTACAAAAAATTGGATTACATCACATGTTGGTTTAAAAAAGCAACTGATTTAATCTCCAATAAAAATTCAAAATTTGCGTTCGTTTCTACCAATTCCATTTGTCAAGGAGAACAAGTTTCTTTGTTATGGCCATATATATTTTACAAAGGATGCGAAATTGAATTTGCATATTCATCATTTCATTGGAAAAATAATGCAAGGGATAAAGCAGGCATAACATGCATCATTGCTGGGGTATCTCCATCTAAATTTGTGAATTCTTTTAAGTATATTTTTAAAAATGAAAATAGAATTCAAATAAAAAATATAAGTCCATACCTTATTGCTGGTTCAAACCTATCAGTATTTCCAAGAACAAATACTCTTTCAAATTTACCTTTAATGGTTAGAGGAAGTCAACCAACTGACAATGGAAATCTAATTTTATCAAAAATTGAATTAGATTTTCTTTTAAAGAAATATCCTACTACGGAAAAAATTATAAAAAAATATATTGGAGCAAATGAATTTATTAATAACAAAATGAGATGGTGTATTTGGATCACTGATAATAATATTAAGCAAGCTTTAGCTATTCCAGAAATTCAATCCAGAATCAAAAAATGTAAAGAATTTAGACTCCAAAGCAAAAAAAAAGCTACAAGAAGTAAAGCTGAATCTGCATTTAAATTTGATGAAATAAAACATCAGGATACAACATCGATTATTTTTCCAGTTATTTCTTCTCATAGAAGAGAATATATACCTATTGGCTTTTTAAATCAGGAAACAGTGATTAGTAATAAAGCTCAAGTTATATATAATGCAAAGCCTTTTATGTTTGCGATTTTAACTTCAAAAATGCATATGAAATGGTTAAGCATAACAAGCTCACGAATGAGAAAGGATTATCAATATTCTAATAAATTAAGTTACAATACTTTTCCCATCCCAAATATAAGTAATTCTCAAATAAAAGAATTAGAGTCTCATGTTTACAACGTCCTTTCCGAACGAGAAAAGCACTCCGAAAAAACCCTAGCTCAACTCTACGACCCCGACAAAATGCCCGACGGTCTACGAGCAGCACACCACGCCCTCGACATCGCGGTAGAACAATGTTACAGAAAAGCACCCTTTACAAGCGATGAAGAACGATTGGCCTATTTATTCAAGCTGTATGAAAAAATGATAAAAGAAGAGGAAGAAAAAGAGACCTTGTTTGCGAAGCAGCAAAAGAAGTCTAAAAAGAAAAAAAGCAAAGCATGAGTAAAATATTCAAAACGTGTGACAGTGTCACACTAATTGAGTTGGTCGCATTATTATGAATTATTGAAGCAAGATAATAACTTGAAACGCAGTTTTTATGAATAACAAAGTTCGAAGAAATATATCAAGAAGAAGAAT
>CALFWW010000013.1 GCA_937928575.1 uncultured Saprospiraceae bacterium
ATATTTGGAAGGAAAATTTTTCGAGATCAAGGCAGAAAACGTAGACATAGCCTTAGTTACGGCGAGCCTGCCTGACTGCGCCAAGCAGACAGGGCTTTCTAACGAAGATATCGGGAAATTTTTCTCAAAGATAACCGTAATTAAAGACTACAATTTGTATTAACCAATTTGACGAATCGATTTTAGAAATACGAGAAGGTTGTGCTGTTTATTTAAAACCAATTGGCAAACAAATTTTTGAAGGAAGTACAAAAGATAAGGATTGCAAAAGTACATTACGCGGAGCAAGCTATGCTACTTCCGTTGTCCGAGTTGAGAAAGATAAAATAATTAGTTGGGATCAAGGTTTTGATGCTGGTGGAAAACAAGTTTGGGGCGCGGAGACGGAAGGGTATGTTTTTGATCGAGTGGACTAAAGCAGTAATTGAATATCGAACTTGTCTGTCCGGCAGGCAGGTTCGATATTCAATTTATTCCACCTTCCCACTCAAATAACTATCCATCTCTTGAAAAGTTTTAGCTGGATGAATCGTACCATTGGGTAGTACTAAAAACTTCGCAGGAATATCTGTCACACCATACGCTTGTGCAAAAGGAGACATCATCACTGCTCTATGTTTTTCAACAATTTGGTATTGCCAATTAAATCCAGCAGCTGTTGCAAATTTCTTCCATGCTTCCCCTCGTTTTTCAAGCGCAATCGAAACTGTATGAAATTTGTTGGCATCCTTAAAAGAGGCATTACTATATTTATTGTTAAGGGTAACCAATTTCGGAGCATCTCCTCGACAAGGTCCACACCAGGACCCCCAAAAATCCAACAATACATAGTCACCTTTTAGAGATGATAGTTGAAATGAGCGACCATCTATCAATGTTGCTTTTATTTCAGGTGCTATTTCTCCTCCAGAAACGGTATTGAAATAAAAGAATAAGCGAACGCCCGCATATACCAGCACAAGGATTAAAAAAACAATTCTTATAAATTTACCCATCGTATATATAAATTAACGTTTGATAATTTTAACTAAATATATTAAGGAATGCTTAGTTGATTTCAATTATCGCAATATAGGTAGTCAGAGCGACACAAAACGAATAGCGTATCGTATAATATAAAGTTCACATTAAATTAACATACAAACTTAGTATTCTCATAAAGATTAATTCGAAATTGTTGTTATGAAATTAGCACTTATTGCACACGACGGGAAGAAAGCCGAAATGGTAAGTTTTATCTTAAAGCACCAAACTTATCTAAAGAAGGTTAAATTATTTGCAACTGGTACGACAGGTCGCCACATTGAAGATGCTGGTTTCAAAGTCAAAAAATTATTGTCAGGCCCATTGGGTGGAGATGCACAGATTGCGACATTGATAGCAACTGGAAAACTAGATATGGTTATCTTTTTTAGAGATCCACTTGACAAACATCCACACGAACCAGATGTGCAGATGCTCATGCGTCAGTGTGATGTACACAATATTCCATTGGCGACGAATCCTGCAAGTGCCAAATTGTTTTTACTCGGACTTTCTAAGAAATAATTAAGTTGATTTCTACTCAGGTATACCACATTAAAATAATTACCTTGGAGGCAAATGAAAAAGTAAACTTTGGCTACTTCCAAAATCGTCCTTCCTATAATTGTGGTTTCTCAATTTTGTTGCACCTCTTTGTGGTTTGCTGGAAATGGGGTAATGGGAGATTTGGTAACACAGTTTAATTTCAATTCTAGTGCGCTTGGACACTTAACTTCAGCAGTTCAATTTGGATTTATCACCGGTACTTTAATATTTGCCATTCTTACCATCGCTGATCGTTTTTCACCATCCAAAGTATTTTTGGTTTGTGCGCTACTTGGAGCTACCGCCAATGCTGGTGTCATTTGGGAGGGACATCAAATTGGAAGCATGTTGTTGCTAAGATTTATGACAGGCTTTTTTCTTGCCGGAATTTATCCTGTTGGAATGAAAATCGCAGCAGATTATTTTGACAAGGGACTCGGTAAATCATTGGGATTATTGGTGGGAGCATTGGTCTTAGGAACTGCCTTTCCACACTTACTCAAAAGTTTTGTTGGTCTCATCTCTTGGAAAGTGGTGTTGCTTTGCACGTCATTGCTAGCAGTCATTGGTGGAGGACTCATGGCGCTCTTGGTTCCTGATGGTCCATTCCGAAAACCCGGTTTGAAAACTGATTTTTCTGCATTTTGGAGTGTATTTAAAGACCAAAAATTCAGAGGACCTGCATTTGGATATTTTGGACACATGTGGGAATTATATGCTTTTTGGACATTTGTACCGACCATATTAATATCTTATAACAATCTGCACTCAAATTCATCTTTTAATATACCGCTACTTTCATTTATCATCATCGGAGTAGGCGGCTTGGCTTGTGCCATCAGCGGACTGTTGTCTGAAAAATTAGGGACTAAAAAAACAGCATTTACGGCGCTTACTTTATCTGGAGTGTGTTGTTTGTTGGCGCCATTTATGTTTCAATTAAAAAGTCCAACTTTTTTTATTGCCTTTCTTATTTTTTGGGGAATGGTCGTCGTGGCTGATTCACCGCTCTTCTCAACATTGGTTGCAAAAAGTGCACCCGCTCATATAAAAGGAACTGCATTGACGATTGTAAATTGCATTGGATTTACCATTACCATTTTGAGCATTCAATTATTGAATTTTATTCAAACTTCTACTGATAGCCATAGTATTTATGCCTTATTGGCCATTGGACCTGTGTTGGGGTTGGTGGCATTGAGGGAATGAAGTATGGGATGGGAAATGTGATGGGATTGTGGTGATGGGATTTTCCCATCAATTGAGATTATATCGTTCCTTTGGAACTTGGTATCCGCGAGCCCAACAAGTTTCATAGGAACGATATAACAACCAAGATATGGGAGCATCCCAAATCAAAAAATCCCATAAAAGATTAATCTAAGAAATCATTGTATGATACACATTCTGCACATCATCATCTTCTTCCAGACGTTCGATTAGTTTATCCACCTCAGCCGTTTTTTCCTCATCCAATGATTTGGTAACATTCGGAATTCTTTCAAAACCTGAAGAGATAATTTCAACTTTATCGCCTTCCAATTTTGCTTGAATCATACCGAAATTTTCGAAAGGACCATATAACATAATACCATCCTCATCCTCAAAAACTTCTTCAACACCGTGATCAATCAATTCTAATTCCAATTCTTCCAGGTCCAATCCATCGACCTTTGGAATTTTGAATTGACATTGTCTATCAAACATGAAGGCAACAGAACCGGTAGTACCAAAAGTACCATTCAATTTATTGAAGTAGGAGCGGACATTTGCAACTGTTCTGTTATTATTGTCAGTTGCAGTTTCGATAAAAATGGCGATACCATGAGGAGCATATCCCTCAAAAGTCACAATTTTTAAATCAGCAGTATCTTTGTTGGATGCCTTTTTAATCGCACGCTCCACATTATCCTTGGGCATATTGGCAGCACGACAGTTTTGGATGACTGCACGCAACTTCGAATTGGTATCCGGGTCCGGTCCACCTTCTTTTACAGCAATTAATATATCTTTTCCAAGGCGGCTAAAAGTCTTAGCCATCTTACCCCAACGTTTAAATTTTCGAGCTTTTCTAAATTCAAATGCTCTTCCCATAACAACAATTTTTTAACTTAAAATGAATGGCAAATGTAAGGATTATTAGAGAATAATAAAACCTTGAAACAGATAGAGAAGTTCCCTAATCGGAAGGAAATTCAAATGCTTCCATATATTTGGCGATTCGATCTGCTGATTTAAAAGGGGATTCCATCTTCAACCGTTTTCCGAATTCGAAATCGTACATTCTTCCTAAGTAGAAATCAAAATGAGATTCATCGATTTTACCTTCT
Source organism: uncultured Saprospiraceae bacterium (assembly GCA_937928575.1). Taxonomy (GTDB): domain Bacteria; phylum Bacteroidota; class Bacteroidia; order Chitinophagales; family Saprospiraceae; genus CALDGQ01. The sequence goes on from CALFWW010000013.1 coordinate 3,900, forward strand.
TGATAAGCTTCGTAAAAAATAGGTAAATATTTATGTCGAACCAAATTGTCCTTTGAGGAATGGTGTAAGACATAAATAATGCCCATGTAACCATTGGGACCATGTTTTTCAGGATCAGGAAATCCGTGGATATCTAAAAATTGAGTCGCTTTTTCAAGACAAATAAGATCAGAGGCTTTTAGTTTTTTATAATACGATTTATGTTCTGGTGAATTATATCCAAACTCAGCAGTAGCAGGAGAATTCTTCCTTAAGTATTGGTCATGATCGAAAAGATCGGATAAAAAATTTCGTTGTTGTTGATCCGTTTTCAAATCTTGAATCACTACATTTTTGATTGGATTTGGTGTAGTAGTAATTTTTGATTCAACAGTCAGCATTTCGGGTTCCTCTGATTGACAGCCAATAAATAACATTGAGTATACAAATATTAAAAGGAAGATAACTCGAGTCATTATTCAGAAAAAATGGATTTAAGATAAGCATAATTTTCAACTGTAATTTAACAAAATAATATCTGCTATTCTATAAAATTACTTTGAATCAGCCACTTATAAATAATAAAAGAATCTGATAGATAAGTCGGTCACTTTCAATGATTCAACTTTACAATTTTTTTAACAAATCGCTATTAAAAAATGGCTTGATAATCGCACTAAATCAAGTACTCCTCATCTGATTTTAACCCAAATGAATTAATAAACCTAAATCTCCCAGCATTCAATTGAATGAATAGGGGCTATTGTGTAAACTCAAAAACTACAATTACTTATGTATTATTCTTTCAAGCAAATTAAATCGCTTGTAACGATCCTTGCGCTTGCTATTTCGTTTCAGCTAAATGCGCAACAAACTCAAGTTGACTATCATCAAGT
>CALFWW010000014.1 GCA_937928575.1 uncultured Saprospiraceae bacterium
CTGGCAATGATTGGGACATCTAAAGCATTTGATTCGACATAATCCATGATGCCGATGGCCAGATTGTCACTGGTGTGTGCGAGATCAACAGCAATCTTTTTTCCATTCATGTAATCCAGCAAAGCTTTACCATCTTCCTTCAATCCAACATCATCGCTGTAATTGCCACCACCAAAACGATTTTCGGTATGATGGGTAAATCCGATATACATCAAGTGTCCACATTGTTCGATAATTTCACCCAATCTTTTGAAGGCATTTTCAATAGGTTCATCTTCTTCGCACAACACACTTGCATTTTCGATGGCTGGAATGATTCCTATTTTGTCAGATTGGAGGATTGTTTCTGCAGCTTCTATTGTTGTAACTGCTTCAAACTCTGGCAACGCTAACATTTTTTGGTAAGCATCAAATTCTTTTCTTCCGACTTCTACACTTCCTTTTTGGGTGAAGGTGAACACGGCTAAGACTTGTAGTTTGACGTTGCCGGCTTTTAGATATGGGAGGGTTGCTCCGATTCCTTTTTTGTCGTGGATGGTGGCGTTGGGATGTGTTGCTAGGTAGTGGAGTAGATCGCAGTGTAGGTCTATGATTGGGTGTGAGGTGCTGGGCTTCATTGTTGATTAATGCTTTATTTTAATAGTCCAAATTTACGAAACTTGTGGATGTGTGGGATGTCGTATCTGGACTGGAAGTCCAAACGAACGGTCGAACGGTATAAAAAAATCGTCGGATCGTTACCATGCAACGACCCGACGATTTTAAAAATTAAACCAATCGATTTTATACGAACGCCTTTTTATTCTTCAACAAATTAAGCAAATATTCACCATATCCACTTTTGATAAATTTGTGTCCTAATTTTTCTAACTGAGCATCATCGATGAAACCCATTTCCCATGCGGTTTCTTCGATACATCCGATCTTCAGACCTTGACGATCTTCGATTACTTCGATGAATTGACCAGCTTGCATCAATGACTTGTGCGTACCAGTATCCAACCAAGCTACTCCTCTTCCTAGTACACCAACTTTTAACTTACCATTGTTTAAGTAATGTTTGTTGACGTCCGTGATTTCGTATTCTCCTCTCGCACTTGGTTTTAGATTTTTGCAAATCTCCACCACATTATTGTCGTAAAAGTAAAGACCTGGAACCGCGTAATTCGACTTTGGTTCTTTTGGTTTTTCTTCAATTGTCAATGCATTGAATTTACTATCAAATTCAACCACACCATATCTTTCTGGATCTGCTACTTGATAAGCAAACACTACACCTCCATCTGGATTTGCGGAATTTCGCATCAATTCTGCCATTCCTCTTCCATGGAATATATTATCTCCTAATATCAAAGCTGCAGGATCTCCATTGATGAACTTTTCACCCAAGACAAATGCTTGCGCCAAACCGTTTGGTTCATGTTGTACAACATATTCAAAATTGCAACCTAGGTCTTTTCCATCTCCTAATAATTTTTCAAAATTAGGAAGATCTTGCGGAGTCGATATAATCAAGATATCTCTAATGCCCGCTGACATTAAAGTTGACAATGGATAATAAATCATTGGCTTGTCATAGACAGGCATCAATTGTTTACTAACCGCTAGTGTCAATGGATACAAACGTGTACCTGAACCACCAGCTAAAATAATTCCTTTCATAGTATCTAAAATAATTTGTTGTTAAGCTGTTGCCCTTTTCCTTTGAGCTTCTAATCGGTCAATTCGAATCACCAGTTCCGTTGGTTTAAATGGTTTTGCAATAAAATCATTAGCACCGTACTTAAAAGCCTCGTGAATTAAATCATCATTTTCCAATGCGGAAATCATGATTACAGGCACATCACTTTTCAGGGTATTTCGAATATATTTTAAAAGTTGAATTCCATTATAGTTGGGCATCATAATGTCAGCAATAACACAGTCCACCATTTCTTTTTTAAGGAAAGCTTTGGCTTCTGCACCATCTTTTACTGTTTCAACTTCATTGCCTCTTTTGTTCAATCGGAACTTGAGCGAGGTCAGTAGCATCTCTTCGTCTTCGCAAATTAATATTTTCATTTCTTATATAGGTAATTTGCGCTCAATATCCTTAATTATTTAATGAGAGGCAATTAATATGTTATTTTTCTACATATTTAAATTACAGACAATTAGCACTTTCTCATAATTCTTATGTTACAGCTTGCTATATTCGGTTTTTAACTCAGCAATCGCTTTTGGGTAAACATCTTCGATGATACTGATTAGGTTATCAACATTGGAAGTGTCTCCGTTTGCTTTGGTGACGTTTTCAATTTCGATATTAGCAGCAGACATTATTTCGTTACCGATAAAAGCTAATGTAGATTTCATTTTATGCGCTACAGATTTCATCTCCTCCCAATCACCAACTTGTTGAAGTTGTCTCATTTTAGTGATTTCAGAAGGCAGTTCTTCAAACAGCATCTCCAGCATGATTTTCTTCATGCTGTTGTCGCCGTCAGCCATTAAGTTTAGATAATCTAAGTTGACGAATTCAAATGTTTTCACTTCCATTTTCTTTATTACGTTTAATTTTTAAATACTTAGCTATTTTTGAAAATAGTTGGATGGGTTCAAAAGGTTTCAGAACGAAGTCATCCATTCCGTATTCTTTGTACTTTTCATCCTTTGAAATATGGGCGTGAGCGGTCATAGCTAAAATTGGAAGTGTCGCCACCTCCTTAGGCATTTTGTTTCTTATATATTGTGTTGCTTCATTTCCATCCATCACTGGCATTTGAATATCCATTAGGATGATGTCGAATGATTCTTTTGCTAACAATTCAGTTGCGATCTTACCATTGTCGGCAATTGTCACATTGATATTGGCATAGTTCTTTTCGAGTGTTTTTCTGGCAACTAGTTGGTTCATTTTGTGATCCTCTACCAGCAAAAGTCTAAATTCATGTGTTTTGGCCCAAGCCAACAAACTTTCATCGATCTTATCATCGGAGTCTTCTACAGCAACTCCTTTTTCAAAAATCAAATCGAAATAGAATCTTGAACCTTTCCCTAACTTACTCTTTACGCCGATTCTTCCTCCTTGCAATTCGATCAAATTCTTAGCGATAGACAAACCTAATCCTGTTCCTTCGAATAAACGTTCCTTGGTACGGATACGGGTGAAAGTTTCGAAGATGGCTTCCAACTTATCGTCTGGGATACCGATTCCTGTGTCCTCTACTTCGAAATAAATATGGATACTATCATCCGTTTCATTTAGATTTTTCACTTCAAGTCTAACATGTCCTCGGTCTGTGAATTTCACTGCATTACCAACCAAGTTGTACATAATCTGACTGATACGTAACTTATCTCCTTTGATAATTCTCGGTAACGTCGGGTCAATATCCAATTTCAATAACAAGTCTTTTTCGTGCGACTTGTATTGCATCACATTGATGATGTTGACCAACAAATCATGAAGGTCTAAATCTTTATTATCGAATTTTACTTTTCCTTGTTGAAGTGTGGATATTTCCAAAATATCGTTGACAATTCCCAACAAAATCTCAGAAGAGTTCTTGATAGATTTAATGTAATTGAATTGTTCTTTATTCAAGTCGGTTTCAATCACTAAATTACTCATTCCCAAAATCGCGTTCATTGGTGTACGCATCTCATGACTGATATTGGCGATAAACTGCTCTTTCATTTCTGCAGATTGACGCGCTACATCTCTCGCTTTACGCAACTCTTCCGCTTGCTTCATGTCTGTGATATCACGGATCAAAGCACTATAAGTTAGTCCTTCTTCTTCCGTCTCCATGATCGTTGCATTAATTATGCAATATCTCTCGCCATTGTTATTGACTACGATATCATAATCTTTCAATGCCTTACGGTCGATCAAACGTTCTAGGAAAACATCGTATTTTTCGATTACATCTTCCAAGTCAAATTCATCTACGGATTCTTTGGTAAATCCAAATAATTCTGCTGTGGCTGGATTGAAGTCCACCATTTTACCTTCAGGAGATGCGACAAAGATAGCTTCGTTTGAGGTGTTGAATAATTCTTGGTAACGCTCTTTACTGGTGACCAATTCCTTTTCAGAAATTTTACGGTCTGTTACATCTTGAATGATTCCACTTAAAAGTATTTCATGTTCATTCGGCTTTGTGACCACCGTTTGAATGAAAACATTTCTTTTCTCATCATTGGACATTGTAATAACAATATCCTCTTCAAGTGAAATAGCCTCTAACGATTTTTTGTGAATTTCCACGAATGCATGAAATGGATGATTCTTATCTTCAAAATCCGCTGCATTCAAAATTGCTTTACGAGGTGTCTGACCAAAAATTCTGTAGACCTCATCTGAGCAAACAAATTCGTTGGTTTTATAATCGTAATCCCAGTTTCCAATGTGTGCAATTCTTTGTGTTTCTTCTAAACGTTTTAAAACACTATTTCTTTCAATCGAATATCTAAGTGATTTCGATAAAGTCTCTGCATTGAATTCTCCTTTGATCAAAAAATCTTGAGCACCTGCTTTAACGGCATTGATTCCAAGACTTTTATCTTGAAGACCCGTTAATACAATTACATTGTTATCAGGATATTTAGTGATAAGTTTTTCGAGGGTTTCAAAACCTCTACTATCTGGTAAAGTCAGATCCAAAATAATTGCTGCGAATCCATCTTCTTGCGCCAATACCGCCATTCCCTCAGCAAGAGACATCTTGTGGGTTATTTGACAATTGACGAGATCGGAATCGCCAATATAAATTTCTACGATTTTTGCATCCCCAGGATTGTCCTCGATTAGAAGCACCTTGTTGAATGTTTCGTATTGTACTATTTCTTCACCATGCATAATGTAAGGTTCGCTTGAACCGCCTGGTCTCATATTATTTGAAGTTGTCTTATACCCTTCCGTTTCCAAAATATTATAAATTATGGAGGATTAACGAATAAATTGCTAAAAGATATGGGAGGTATGCTTGTAGTGATCCCATCAAGTAAATGGAATTATATGGGTAGGAATACAAAAGTTGCACCAAAATCGGCTATTACAAACAAACAAAAACGTTTTTTAGGATCTCCATAAACCTCTTTAAAATCTTCTACTTTATCAGCAGCTATTAATTGTTTTGCTGTAAATTCTTCAAGAGTGGAAGCATTTATCAGCCAACCTGCTGATTTTATGGGTTCTGTGACCAAAGGTATGCCAACCGCTACATTTGATTTGTTGATGACAAAAATTGGATATTTAGAAACTTCTTGATCCATTATGGTATCAGAAGCCTGCCCCATTATTTTCTTATAAGGCTGCAAATCCACTTTCAGGTCTATTATTTGATCTTCTTTTGTTCCCATTTTTTAATAAATCTAGCGCAAAGATAACAAAGCCACACTTTCTATATGGTGTGTATGAGGAAACATATCTACTGGCTGAAGTTTGAGTACCTCATATTTTTCTGAAAGCAGTTCGATATCTCTCGCTTGTGTCGCAGGATTACAGCTTACATAAACAATTTTCGGTGCTGCTAATTCCAATAAAGTAGCAACGACTTGTTTGTGCATACCGGCCCTTGGAGGATCGGTAATTACCAAATCCGGTTTGTTGTGTTTGGCAATAAATTCAGGTGTCAAAATATCCTTTACATCACCTGCATAAAAATCTGCATTCTCAATTTTATTTAATTTTTGATTGGCTTTGGCATCTACAATAGCCATCTCCACCTCCTCTACTCCAACAATGTTTTTACATTTATCGGCAACATATAGAGCGATACTTCCCAAACCTGTATAGAGATCATAAACATTTTCATTACCCGTCAGTCCGGCAAATTCTACTACTTTATCATATAATACTTCTGCTTGCTTGGTGTTGGTTTGAAAAAATGACTTGGGTCCAATTTCAAATTTCACCATCCCTAATTGCTCGGTCATTTTTTCTGTGCCATGATATAATACCATATCCAAATCGAGTAAAAAATCGTTTACCTTAGGATTCAAAACATAATAAAAGGATGTGATTTCAGGAACTTCTGCTAACAATGCATCAATGTATTTATTTCGTACATCCTCATCACCAGGTTGAAGGCTCAAAATCACCATTACTTCGTTGAGCGTGGAAGTACGGATGATGATATTTCTTAACAGTCCCTCATTTTTTCTGACATCATAAAAAGTAAGTCCTTGATCTAATGCAATTCGTTTAGCTGCCAGTCGAATTTTATTGGAAGGATCTCCTTGTAGAAAGCATTTGTCAATATTCAAAATCTTATCAAATGCTCCTGCTCTATGAAAACCTAACACGTCTTCTACATTTGAAATATCGGTTTTAATTTCTTCTGCGGTCAACCATCGTTTATTAGAAAAAGTGAATTCTAATTTATTGCGATAAAACTGTGTTTCAACACCTCCTATGATGGGCAAAAACTCTTTGATTTCCACTTTCCCAATTCTTCCCATTGCGTTTCTGACGACCTGTTCTTTGTGATGAAGTTGTGCTTCGTAAGCAAGGTGTTGCCATTTGCAACCACCACATTCTGAAAAGTGTGTACAAAAGGGTTCTACTCGATCTTTGGAGTATTCGTGAAATTCAATCGGTACTGCTTGCAATACTCCTTTTCTTTTTCTCAAAACCAGTGCATCGACTAAATCACCCGGAGCGACATCTTCCATAAAAATCACTTCACCTGTTTCACTTCTACCAACAGATTTTCCTTTGTCAGCGATACCTGTGATGCGGATATTCTCCACAACTTTTTTCTTTCTTCTTCTCCTTCCCATTTTTTGTTTTGCAATTATCTTGTTAAGACAATGTAGTCTCTAATTAGTGTTTTTAAGAATCCGATTTTATCTTTTGGAGCTTCTTGGATCTCTAATAAATCCATACATTTTTTGACCGTATCCATGACCGCACTTCGGTGGGCATCATTTGGATATTTTTTGTATCGAGAAATAATGTTTTTAATCAACAGCATTTCTTGCTCACTGAAATTTTTAATGCTAGGATATTGTGGCTCGTAATCCTCAATAGTCTGAATTTTCAAAATATCTTCCAACAAAAAATGTAGTCGGTATTTGATTCGGATGACCGTTGTATTGGCAGTCATGTCGCCTAGCCTTTGACTTTTTGAGGTGGAGCTAATTAACAACCCCCCAATGATACCTGAGGAAAATAAAGTATCAACAATTTGAAAAACGGCTCGTAATAAATAATCTATAATACTGGGATGTTTTCCATCCAATCGAACGACTTTGATACCGATTGCTTTTTTACCGAGCGATTGACCATTTGCTAAAACTTCAGATAGAAATTGATATGCAATAAATAGCGATACCGGCAATAAAGACATGATGCGTCCCATGTTTCCTGTTTCCTCATACATTGAATCTGAATAAATGCTCGAAATTAACACAAAGAAAAACATCATAATTACACTAATCACCAAACCATCAATAAATAAAGCTAAAAAGCGTTCTCTTAAAGATGCCAGCTCATATTCGATGGTTACGTTTTGAGTAGTAGTTATGTCAATTGTTTTAGTTGCTGCCAATTAAATTGTTGTATTTTGAAGTATTAACTACAAAGAAATGTATAAAGTTGTCCAAAAGTTTATGTTCACAATTAAATCATGTTTATTTTAGACGTTGGTTTTGAACTTTTAATAGCCTCAAATTAACTCATGACTGATTGAAAACCTGAACTTAACAAAAAAAATTTAGTAAAATTCTAAATATTAATTTTTGCCTTCGTATCTCTGCTTGATTACAAACTCAATAAATGCGCGAAACAAGTTTCATAAAACAGAATAAAAAGAAGTGGAAGGAGTTTGAAAAGACAATGGAGACGACTGAGCCAGATCCTGAAAAGCTCAACGAGTTGTATGTCAAAATCACAGATGACCTTTCTTATTCTCGAACTTTTTATCCAAATCGTTCTGTAAGAGTATACTTGAATAATCTGGCGCAACAGATCTTTCACACCATCTACCAAACAAAGCAAAACAAAAGTTCTAGATTTTTCACTTTCTGGGCGGAAGAACTCCCACACCTTGTTTACAAATCAAGAAAAGAATTCAGATTAGCTACGATTATTTTTGTTGCCTCTTTTTTAATTGGTGCAATTTCTTCTGCAATGGATATTGAATTTCCAAGAACAATATTGGGAGATGATTATGTCGACATGACCATCGAAAATATCGAATCCGGCGACCCGATGGCAGTTTATAAATCCAAAGGAGCAATGGGAATGTCTATAGGTATTGCGATGAACAATATTTTCGTGGCATTCTTGACTTTTGTTTTAGGTGCCCTATTTATGGTGGGCACGATTGGTTTGTTGATAAGTAATGGGGTCATGGTCGGTGCCTTTCAATATTTCTTTGTTGAGAAAGGCGTCTTTTGGGAATCTTTTTTAACAATATGGACACATGGAACTTTAGAGATTGCATCCATCATCATTGCAGGCGCAGCAGGACTCACGATGGGGAAAGGATTGGTCTTTCCAGGTACTTTTTCCAGAGCTAAAGCCTTTCAGATATCGGCTCGTCGAGGATTAAAAATAATGATTGGGATTACTCCTATTTTTATTCTAGCAGCTTTCATTGAAGGGTTCATGACTCGATATACGGAGACTCCTGATTTTGTTCGCTTACTATTTATCTTGGCTTGTTTGTTTTTCATTTTGGGCTATTTCTTTTTCTATCCCAGATCGTTGGCTTCAAAAGGATTTAAGACTTCTTTTCAAGATGAAAAACCGACACCTGATAAGCCATTGCTGATAAATACAAGAAGGATAAAAACATCTGGTGAAATCTTTTCTGATGTCTTTATTTTCTATAGAAAATATTTTAAACAATTCGCAATAACTTCACTTTTCGCCACCTCTTTTTATTGTTTGATGGTGTTTATGTTTGCAGGAAAATCTCCAACCACTTTATTCTCTTATCCATATTCTACTTTTGGAATAGCAACTGTTTTCGATCAATTTTTTACAAACGAGCACATCGTCTATTTGCCACTCGTCAATATGTTAATTTATTCAGTGCTGACTTTCGTTGGATTTTCGATGTTGATAAAACATACTGGTAAAATGCCTTCGAAAAAAGAGCGAAAAAAAGGATATTTTATGCTTAACTTTTTGAAAGTACTGCTGGTCACTGTCTTGTGGAATTTAATTTTTTATCTAAACAATCCGTTTCTGATTTTCCTTGCGGCTGTCTTCTTGATTCCCATCATTTTATTTTATGGGTACACGATGTTTGTTGAAAATACCGATCCTTTTCGGGCTTTAGGGAAAACAATCTCCACCTATTCAAGAAAGTTTAGTCAACTGTACGGAGCTTATTTTTTAATTGCGTTTGTTGGAATGATGTTCTTTTTTATTTTAGATACGATGTTGGCGTGGTTTTATATTGACATGGTAGGTTGGAATATTAACCTAGAACAAGAAGCAAAAAATGAACTTTTGAATGTCATGCTCACTTTCTCTAGTATCTTCGCATTTACATTGATATCATTGGCAATCATTTCAGCAGTTGGATTAATTTACTACTCCATCTTGGAAGTTATAACAGCCAACTCTCTAAAAGAAAGAATTGCTGCTATGGGAACCACAAAAAAAATAAAAGGACTGGATCGCGAGAGTTAAAAATGAATTTACTTTTAAAACATATCATAATCATTTCTTTACTTTTTTGTGCTTACAATTTAGTAGGTCAATCTAGTAGTGAATCCGATTTATTGAAATCTTATAAAGGACAAGAAATCAATACCAAATCTTTCGACAAAGGGCATTGGGAGCAGATTGTTGGAGGAGTTGATTATTCTGAAATTCAGAAAAAGAAAAAAGAAACAAAAACAAAAAAGAAAAGAGATCGCACGAGCTCTCCACCATCATCCAGTAGTTCTTCATCTAGCGATCCTTGGTTTAAGATGGACGGTAAAATCTGGTCTTTTCTAGGAAAATTGGTTTTGATTTTATTAGCGGTTATTTTATTGGCAGTATTGGTAATGCACTTATTTGGCAATAATATATTTTCAGGACCAAAGAATACTCGAATTCTCACCAAAGATGGGAAAATAGATATTGAGAATATTGAGGAAAATATGCATGAGATAGAACTAGATGATCCGATCCAGTTAGCAATAAAACGCGGTGAATATGACACCGCAATCCGACTTTATTATATCTCTATTATCAAAGAATTATCTGTCAAAAAATTAATCAAATGGAAAAAAGATAAAACAAATAGAGACTACTACAATGAACTGGCGGGCAAACCTATTCAACCTTTTTTTTCCGATATGACCAATGCGTACGAACGTATTTGGTTTGGGAATAAATCCTTGCAGCAGAATGATTTTTCTTCTTTAGAACGTCGTTTCCAACAAGTCATTAATTCAATAAAACAAACGGTCGTACCAACTAATGGATAGAAGAAAAGTTACCATATTAGGTCTTGCTGTCCTGGCAATTTTGTTGTTATTTGTAATGACCCGTCAGAAAAGATTCAACTGGAAAGAAACTTATCAAGAAAACAGTCAGGAACCATTTGGTACCAATATCCTTTTTAAGGTTTTGCAAAATGATAATTCAGAATTCAAAGTGATATCAAGAGATTATGTAGCTGATTTACCGATCGATTCCACTGGCCAATCCAATTTTGTTTTTGTGGGTCAAAATCTTTTCTTAGATACTGCCGATGTGACAAGAATGATGGATTTTGTGAGAGCCGGAAACAACGTGTTAATTTCTAGTCGAAAAGTTCCATTTGATCTGATGTTCTATGTCTATTATGAAGAATGTGGTGACAACTATTGGGACCATTACAATGAGCTGAATGACTCGATCGTCACCATGAAATTTGAACATCCAACATTGGCTGCAGATGGTGAATTTGATTTCAAACATTCAACTCGAAACAAAACTTCAATACGGAAATGGCACTTCATTGATGAAAAATACTTTTGCGAACAAGAAGAAGGTTTTGTACCAATCGGTACTTTAGAAAATGAATACGTGAATTTTGCTAAAAAGAAAATGGGGAAAGGGTATTTTTACCTGCATACTTCTCCACTTGTCCTCACCAACTATCACCTATTAGAGGAAGACGGATTGGCCTATGCTGAAAATGTATTTTCTCATTTGAGCGATGGTCCGGTCTATTGGGATAAATATAGTAGAGTCCCAGAAAATGTGATGAAGCCAAGAGACCGCAGGAGACCAGAGAATCGGGAATTGGCTGAAAATGGCCCATTGTCTTACATCTTGGACCAACCAAGTCTGGCTTGGGCATGGTATATCGGTATCGGGTTGGCATTGTTGTATTTGGCTTTCCGCGCTAAAAGAAAGCAACGAATCATTCCTGTTATTGAATCGAACACCAATACTTCAATGGAATTTATCAACACCATCTCACAATTGTATTTCATAAAAAATGATCACAAAAAATTGTGCATCAAAAAGATGAAGTTGTTTACACAATTCATTCGTGAAAGATATCAGATTCCACTAAAAGATAAGAGTAAGGAAGAATTTAACAGAATTAGTTTGGTTTCTGAAGTACCTGTAGCAGATATTGAAAAGATTTTTTCTTACTTCACAAACATCAAGACTTCCACTTTTGTTTCTGATGAATCGCTTATTACGTTTCATCAGTTGATTGATGGGTTTCATAAGAGGTGTAAGTAGGAATGGATTCAGAAATAACAACATTGCCAAGCTTCCCTGAATGGAATTTACATAAATCCATTAGTTTGGTTTTGTCCTCGCCGGACGGCAATACTTTTTCCCAGATGAAAAAGTATTCAAAAGATCCTGGCTTTATCCAGTTTTTAACGCTCCAAAAGCTTTAAAATTCTAAAATGAAAAAACTCGCTTAACATTGCTTTTTCAACTTTAGTCGCTTTGCTAAGTGTACAGGCAATTCCCAAGTTTAGCTACGTTTTAGCTCTAACAATTTTCATTTCTTAACGAATTTTAAATCTTTTTCCACTAAACTGTATAATGCCAATCCCTGAAATTTTATTCGGCTCCAAATAACGAAATCAGGACAGTTCGTATTTAAATTGTTGTGAAAACAACACCTTGATTTTCGATTAGAATATTATTGAAAATAAAAAGCCCGAGTGTAAATTCACACTCGGGCTTTTTTATTTAATCGTGATTGTATTGTTTATATTTCTTTACGCAATCTAGCAACAGGAACATTTAATTGTTCGCGATATTTTGCTACGGTACGTCTAGCAATATTGTATCCTTTTTCTCTCAAGATATTTTTCAATTTCTCATCTGAGTAAGGCTTCTTTTTATTTTCAGCTTCGATGATATCTGTCAAAATTTTCTTGACCTCTAGAGTCGATACTTCTTCTCCATCTTTGGTTTGTAAAGACTCAGAGAAAAAATCTTTTAGACGTTTTGTTCCAAATTCAGTTTGAACAAACTTACTATTAGCGACACGAGAAACGGTAGAGATATCCAAACCAGTTACATCTGCAATATCTTTCAGAATCATCGGCTTCAATTTCTTTTGATCACCTGTCAACAAATAATCTTTTTGGTATCGCATAATCGAATACATCGTCATGTACATCGTTTGTTGACGTTGTACAATCGCATCGATGAACCATTTTGCTGAATCAATTTTTTGTTTAATGAACATCACCGCTTCTTTCTGTCTTTTATCTACTCGTTTTCCTTTGCTTTTATCTTTGTAAGATTTTAGCATGTCTTTATAGGTATCGTTGATACGAAGGTCAGGAGCATTTCTGTTGTTTAATGACAAATCCAATTCTCCTTCTCGATTGACAATGATAAAATCAGGAATAATATATTGCGAAGAAGAAGAACTTCCACCAGAATGTCCGCTTGCTGGTTTCGGATTCAATTTTAGAATTTCATTATTCGCTTCTTTCAATTGATCTTCCGTAATTCCTAATTGACGTTGCAATTTTTGGTAATGCTTTTTCGAAAATTCGTTGAAATAATCCTGAATCACCTTGATCGCTAATTTGATCGAGGGAACATCATCTTCCAATTTTAGTTCTTTTCGATTGTCCAGTTTGTATTGCAGTTGCAATTCCAAGCACTCTTGTAAATTTTTTGCACCAACACCTGGAGGATCAAATTTTTGAATCCTTTTAATCAAGTCATTGATCTCATCTGCAGTTGCAGTTACATTGTGAGAAAATACTAAGTCATCAATCAATGACAACGTATCTCTTGTCAAGTATCCGTCTTCATTGATACTTCCGATGATCTGCTTTCCGATGGTTTCCATTTTGGGATCCAAATCTAGCAGTCCTAATTGTTCTTCTAAATATTCATGAAAAGTGTAAGTAACAACGACCGGCATCGTTTTATCTTCATCATCTGCTGAGTAATGATTGGCTTTCAATTTATAACTGGATGGATCATCCTCGATATATTCATTGATGTATTCATCCAATTCGAAATCTTCGGATGATTCTTCAGCTTCTTTTTTTTCCGTGTCTTCCGCGCCATTCTCGTCGTCCGACCGTTTAGCTTCAAAGGACTCATCTGTCTCTTCTTCACCTTCATCAAGAGCGGGATTGGCTTCCAACTCTTCTTTGATACGTTGATCTAAAGTTGCTGTAGGTATCTGCAGCAATTTCATCAACTGGATCTGTTGGGGAGACAACTTCGCACTTAATTTTTGACTTAAACCTTGTCTGAGCATATTAATTTTTATTTTCCCTCATGGGAGCATTCAGAAATAAAAACTTGTGTGTGTAGGAGAGTATGTATGTTCAAATAGTCTGTTATCAATAAGCTCAATATGTTAAAATGAACTGTACTGATATTTGCAGAAACGTGACATATATAAATTATATTAATCCAATTTTATGCCATGATGCCTATACAAATTAAAGCCATTTTGATATAAAAATCCACTCTAGCCCGCTCCTTTTAACAAAAAATATGCCAATTTTGTTCCAAAGTTCAGCTAAAGTCTTGAAAATCAAATATCCACAGAGGAGTTTTATTTTAAACTTACATTTAAAAAAGCTGTTTTTCAACCGATAATAAAACTTATATTTAGCAATACCTACGTGACAATTCACAGATTAAATCTTTTTATTTTTTTTCAAAATTATCTGACAAAATGACGATTGACCAAAGAATTGATTCAGTAAGAGCGGCAATGAGAGCAGCAAAAATAGATGCATACATTATACCTAGCAGCGATCCGCACCAAAGTGAATATGTTGCCGATCATTGGGATTCTAGAGCTTGGATCTCTGGTTTTACTGGATCTGCTGGAAATGTTATTGTTACGCAGCATCACGCTGGGTTGTGGACAGATGGAAGATACTTTTTGCAAGCAGAAGAACAATTGAGTAATTCGCAAATGGAACTGCATAAATTGAAAGTACCGCACGCTCCAGAATATATTGATTGGTTGGCTGAGCATTTGGAAGAAAATTCAACTTTAGGTTTTGATGGGAAACTTTTCACTATTGATCAAATTAGTGCTTTTAAAAATGCATTCCGAAAAAAAAATATAAATCTAAAAACGGATCGAGATCTTTTTGATGAAATCTGGAATGACCGTCCAACACTACCGACCAACTTAATTTTTGAGCATGATGTAGAATTCGCAGGAAAATCCCGTAGCCAAAAATTGGAAATGATTCGTGAAGAAATGGAAGCGCAAAAAGCAACCCATCATTTAATCCCTACCCTTGATGATCTTGCCTGGGTGCTAAATATTCGATCCATTGATGTTGCATGCAATCCTGTATCTATCGCATATCTAATTGTAGGTATTTCTGAAACCTATCTTTTTATCAATCCGCAGAAAGTTTCAGATGAAATGAAATCTAAACTGAGACAAGAACAAGTTGTAATAAAAGATTATGCGGACATCGACGGATTTTTAAATGACCTTTCAAATTTGAATACTATTTTAGTTAATCCAGCTACTACCAGTCATTACCTATCTAATCAAATTAAGAAAGCCAATGTTGTTCACGGCAAAACTATTTCCACTTTAATGAAAGGAATTAAAAATGAAGTTGAGATCAGACATTTAAAAGAAGTGATGGTAAAGGATGCTGTGGCTCTAACGAAACTTTTCAGGTGGTTGGATAAAACTTTAGACGAAAGATCCATTCCGGAAGTTGAAGTGGCTCAACAATTAATCGAATTTAGAAAAATGGGAAGCGATTATTTTGGAGAAAGTTTTGGTGCAATTGTAGGATACAAAGGTAATGGTGCCATTATCCACTACTCCGCTCAAAAAGATACTTGCGCTAATATCGAAAAAAATGGAATCTTATTGTTAGATTCAGGTGGTCAATATTTAAATGGAACAACTGACATTACCAGAACGATTGCTTTTTCTCCTCCAACTGATGAGCAAAAGAGAGATTTCACACTCGTTTTAAAGGGTCACATCGCTTTAGCAACTGCAAAATTTCCAATTGGCACGAGAGGAAATCAAATAGAAGTTTTGGCTAGACAATATTTATGGGAATACGGATTGGATTACGGACACGGTACTGGACACGGGGTTGGTTTTTTCTTAAATGTTCATGAAGGCCCTCAAGCAATTGGTCCTGGTGCTACTTCAAAATATGCGACCCCAATCGTAGCTGGAATGTATACTTCTAATGAACCTGGTTTTTATAAAACTGGAGAATATGGAATCAGAATTGAAAATTTAGTGATCACCGTCGAAGATGAGCAAACAGAATATGGAAATTTCTTAAAGTTTGATACCATCACTTTATTTCCAATTGATCAAGGTTTAATTGATGTAGCATTGTTGACTCCAAAGGAAATTAATTGGCTGAATAATTATCATGCAGAAGTCTTTGAAAAGGTGAGTCCTTTTTTAAATAATGAAGAAACGGACTGGATGAAGAACATGTGTCGAGCAGTTGAATTAAAGACGGTTGACTGATAAATCGGGTGACGATTTTTTCTCGTTGATGATCGGCAGATTCAGTACAAAATTATCGAAGAAAAACCATCCATCAGCTGACTCCAATATAATCGTTCTTATGAAATGGTCGCTATCTCATTAATTGTTCCGAAATCAAAAACTGAGTTGTCTTTCAATTTTGAAAAATCGTCCATCATGTCCAATGCTACTCCCTTCCATTATGCATATCAATTGTTTTAATAATATGCCATCTACTAGATTTAGGGTATATATTTAAGTTTTTCATTATGTATTACTTTTTGAAAAATTCTTATACCATTTCAAACATACCTGTAAAATACTGAAGCTGTGATAGTTAAACCCTATTTGTTTGGGTAGAAAAATAATACGAAATGTCTGCTAGACATACGCCAAAAATCATGCATTTTAGGAGATAAAAACGTAATTTTATTATTCATTAGAAACGCTACTCTCCTTAACAATTTTTATTTTTTCCGTCCCCCGATTTAAGTTTTTTGCACCCCGTATAACCATTGCACACTTTTAAGTAATACGACCATGTCAAAGTACAAACTATTTTTGATGGCTTGTTTGTCCATCATATCATTAGAAATATTTGCTCAATTGTCTATCACAGCAAACCGAGTTAATAGTCGATATGATACTGGCCAACAAGCAATCTTCAATGTTACTTCATCAACTTCTGGTTCTGCAACCTACAGAATTGTTTATGATGAAATATCCCAACCCATCGAAACGGGTACCATAAATATTCAAAGTGGAACAATCGCTACTATTCCATTCACTGCTTTTGAACCTGCCCATGTTATTTGTGAAGTTACTCAAAATGGAACAGTGCAAAAAGCAGCTGCGAGTTTTTCTTGTTTTGATATTGACCCAATAGCATCGCCACCAAGTGATTTTAAATCTTTTTGGAATAGCCAAATAGCTGCTTCAAATAATGTCCCATTAAATCCAACATTGGTTCCTCATACGAGCTCATCAATGTCGACTACTTACAAACTCTATTATTCCAATATTGAAGGTCGTGGTGTTTCCGGATTTATAAGCATTCCAAATGGTACTGGACCGTTTCCTTGTGTAGTGACCTTACCGCCTTATGGAAACGATCCCAATATTGTAGTTCCTGAAACTGCTTTCGCGGAATGGTCTAATGCAATCTCTGTTTCAATCTCCATTCACAATACTTATGATACAGAACAAATGGATCCTAATGCTTATTTCCCAGACGAAATAGACGACAGAAATAATATTTATTATCGCTATGGTATCATGGCAGCTATTCGTGCTATTGACTATGTCCAGACTCGGCCTGATTTTGACCAAACAAATATTGCTGCCTATGGCGTGAGTCAAGGTGGTGGTCTGGCTATCTTGTTAGCTGGTATCGATGAACGTGTAAACGTACTCATGAATAGTAGTCCAACACTGTGTCAACATGACGGAACACATGTAGAAAAAGCAAGTGGATTCCCTTATTACGTGAATCGATCACGTGGTCAATTTGGAACCACAGCCCATGAGGATGCTACAGTCTATGCAAGTAGTTACTACGATGCAGTTCATGCTGCTTCTTTTTTCGATGGCTATACTTTAATGGGAGTAAGTTATTTAGATGGAATTGCACCAGCTGGTTCTGTGTTTCCTGCTTACAACAATATTAAAGGAAGCCACAAAGTAATGATTCATTCTTCAAAAGCAGCTCATGATAATTCTCAGGAATTTTGGGAAGATAAATTTAAGACGCTTAGATTAGCTTGGCCGGAAGCAACTGCAAATCCACCTTTTCAGTTTGTAGACACTGGACTTGGCTATGTTGTAGAAGCGGGGAATGACATTAATACTGCAAGTAGCTCCGTTTCATTGTCAGCTGTTGTTTCGACTGATGCTGGAGTTAACAATACTTTCCCAGTAAAATGGGAAATGGTAAGTGGTCCTGGAAATGTTTCATTTACCAATCAATTTGGAAGAAATACAAATGCTAGTTTTAGTACTGCTGGAACTTATGTTTTGAAAATAACCGCAGAAGACGAAACAAGTCTCGCCTTTAAAGATATATTTTACTCGGTCGAAGACTACATAACGATCACCGCTGGTGGAGGTGGAACCACCCAAATGAATCAAACCATTAATTTCCCTGCGATCGATGATAAATTAACATCAGATGGACCATTCAATATTTTTGCAAATGCGACGTCTGGATTGAATGTTACTTTAACGGTCGTTTCAGGACCTGCATCCATTAGCGGAAATACGATTTCTTTAAATGGTCAAGTCGGAACAGTAACGATAAAGGCAGAACAAGCAGGAAATAATGATTGGTTTGCCGCAAGCACTGTATATCAATCATTCAATGTCACTGCACCTAACAATGGTGGTGGCGGTTGCTCTAGCACTTCAAATGTTGCACTAAATAAATCAGCAAGTCAATCTTCAACTCAATTAAATGCAAGCGCAAGTCGCGCAATCGACGGTAATACAAATGGTGACTTCTGGGGTGCAAATTCTGTGACTTACACCAATTGGGAAGCAAATCCTTGGTTGCAAATTGATTTGGGATCTGTGCACAATATTGAACAAATCAACGTTTGGAATAGAACAGATTGTTGTCAAAGTAATTTATCAAATTACCATATACTTATTTCCAACAACCCTTTTACATCGAATAATTTAAACAATAGTATTAATCAAAACGGGGTAACCAATATTGTTCAGAGTATCGCAGCTGGTACACCTTCTACTTTACCTGCGAATGTTACTGGTAGATATATTAGAATCCAATTAGCGGCTACTGGTATATTAGCAGTTGCCGAACTAGAAATTATGGGATGTTCAGATACACCTACAGGTTGCACCACTGTCGGGAACTCTTGTAATGATGGCAATACATGTACAACCAATGATGTCATAGATGCAGACTGTAATTGTGTCGGAACTTTTGCCGATGCCGACAATGACGGTGTTTGTGATGCCAACGATATATGCCCAGGTGGTGATGATAATCTTGACTCCGACAATGATGGCACTCCAGATTTCTGCGATGGATGCTCCACTACTGGACAACCTTGTAATGACGGAAATGCTTGCACGACCAATGATATAATTAATGCTGCTTGTAATTGTGTCGGAACTTTTGCCGATACAGACAATGACGGTATTTGTGATGCCAACGATATATGCCCTGGTGGTGATGACAATTTGGATACGGATAATGACGGGACTCCTGATTTCTGTGACCCAACTCCTACTGGAAATGGTGGTGGCAATAATAGCCCTTGTCCTACTTCTTTAAGTGGATACTCATTTATGGGAACTCACAATGGACACAATTATTTTAAATCTACAAGTTCTAAAACTTTCCCTGAAGCACAAGCTGATGCAGTAGCAAATGGTGGATATGTTGTTACGATTAGTGATGATGCGGAAAATGAATTTATCAAAACCAATATTTCAGACCTTATGTTCATCGGTCTAAATGATGCTGCTATCGAAGGAAACTTGACTTGGGTAAATGGCGACCCACTAGGTTATAACAATATAAATGTTTGTTCTTTTTGCGCACCCAACAATGCTTCTAATGATTATGTAGTCATGACATTCTGGGACGGACTTTGGAGTTTTTCAAATGAATGGTCCTCGAGAAATTATGTAATTGAATTAGATTGTAATGGAGGAGGTGACGGTTGCACTACCATTGGGCAAGCTTGTAATGATGGCGATGACTGCACCATTGGCGATGTTTATGACAACAATTGCAATTGCAACGGAACCTACCAAGATAGTGATAATGATGGCATCTGCAATAGCGAAGATATCTGCAATGGTTTCGATGACAATATTGATTCGGATAACGACGGAACCCCTGATGGTTGCGACCCAACTCCGAATGGCAATAGCGGCGGAAATGGTAGCTGTACTAGCACTACCAATGTTGCAGTTAACAAACCTTCTACGCAATCTGGAACGCAGTTAGGATCAGTTGCAGGAAGAGCAAATGATGGCAATACAAGTGGAAATTATTGGCTGGATAATTCAGTTTCTAATACAGATTGGGTAAACAATCCTTGGTGGGAAGTTGATTTAGGTGCAGTATACAATATCGAGGAAGTTAACATTTGGAATCGCACAGATTGTTGCCAAGCCAATCTTGCCAAATATCATATTCTAATTTCTAACACACCATTTACTTCTACTGACTTAGACGCTACCATCAATCAAAATGGGGTGACTAATTTATTTCAATCTAGTATTGTAGGTACACCTTCAACCGTACCAACTAGCACAACCGGTAGATATGTGAGAATTCAGTTAGCAGGACAAGGTGCTTTGGTGATGGCGGAAGTTGAAGTAATGGGATGTAGCGCAAGTTTACCTCCTTCTACTTCCAATTATTGTGGATCTAATGGAAACAGTACTGCTTACGAATACATTGAGACTTTTAATTTAGGTGCCATCAACAATAATTCTGGAAGTAATAGTGGTTATAGAGATTTTACAAATCAATCAGCTGACCTGCAAACTGGTGGTTACTTCACTTTTAACATGACACCTGGATTCACAGGAAATGCTTCCAACGTTTGGTGGACCATTTGGATTGACTTAAATGGTGATGGTGATTTTTATGACTCCAACGAGCAGATATTTAGAGCAGTAAGTTCTAGCTATCGAGTCGGAACTGCCTTAATTCCTAACAATACAATAACAGGAATTACAAGGATGCGCGTTGCAATGAGTGCTGATGGATATACCGGCCCGTGTCAAGTATTTTCTTATGGTGAAGTTGAAGACTATAGCATCAATATATATCCTGGTAACAATTCTCCACTTATAGCAAGCGAATTAGAAACTGAATTAAGTGATGATATACTTTTAATGCCGAATCCTGTCGAAGATTTATTGGTGGTAGAATTATCTGATAATTATCTGGATTTTGAAAACATCATCGTACAGGTACATAACGTACAAGGGGTTTTGATGACTGAAATGAACTATAAAGAAATACCATACGGTTCTAAATTCTTGATCGAAACAAATGATTTTAAAGCTGGTTATTATTTATTAACGATTCAAAAAGACGCGATTAGAACCGTAAAACCGTTTATAAAAATGAGGAACTAAATTTGTAGTATTTACTATTTGAATACTTTAGTAACAAACGTTTTTTATCGTGAAAAAATTATTATCTGTAATTTTTTGCTTAGCAATATTTCTCGAAATATTTGCTCAAATAACTGTCAGAACTGATCGCCCGACTTCCAGGTACGAGACAGGGGAAAATATCTCTTTTTTGGTGACTTCAGCAACAGCTGGTAGTGCTAATTATACAATTCGTTACGATGAAGTATCAACACCAATTCAAACGGGTACAGTTGCACTCCAACCTGGTTTAGAAATACCCATCAATTTTAATTTAAACGAAAATAATCATGTTGTCTGCGAAGTAAATTTAGCAGGAGAAATAGGAAAAGCAGGTGCGGCTATAGATTGTTTTAATATTCAACCCGTAGAAGAAAAACCGGCAGATTTTAAAGCGTTTTGGGATGGCTTAATCAATACTTCAAATGGTATCCCATTAGATCCAGTTATCACACCTTTTAGTTCAACACAATATTCTACTTCATACAAAATGAGTTTGGCCAATATCGAAGGCAAACGAGTCTATGGTTACATCAGTGTACCAGTGGGTGATGGACCTTTTCCTGCCATCATCACATTTCCACCTTTTGGGACGGATCCTAGTATTGTAGTTCCTGAAAATGTATTCTCAGAATGGTCCAACTGTATTTCAATATCATTATCCATCCATAATGTGGATGCGGAAGAGGTAGATCCAAATGCATACCTGGGAGAAGTAATTACCGATAGGGATCAGATATATTTCAAATCGGGAATTATGGGTGCTATCAGAGCAATAGATTATTTACAAACAAGAACTGATTTTGACCAGACAAATATTTGTTCCTATGGAGTTAGTCAAGGAGGTGGATTAGCGATGTTGTTTGCAGGCATAGATGAACGCGTTGATGTATTAATGACCACCAATCCTTCCCTTTGCGAACACGCAGGGCTACACTATGATCGTGCAAGTGGATTCCCTTTTTATGTCAATAAATCAAGAGGGGAAGATGGTTCCGAAGCACATGAATTACAAACCATTGCAGCTACCAAATATTATGACGCAGTACATGCTGCCTCCTTTTTTGATGGACCTACTTTAATGAGTATTTCTTATCTGGATGGGATCGCTCCAGGTGGCGCATCTTTTACTGCATTCAATCAGTTGCAAAAGGATTTTAAAATAATGATTCATGCTCCAAGATTAGCTCATACCAATGCAAATGAATTTTGGTTAGATAAATTTAAAATGCTTAACAATATATGGCCGGATGCAACAACCAATCAACCTTTTCCTTGGGCAGAAGCAAACACTGGTCATTTTATAGATGCTGGCGTAGACAAAGATATCGATGGGATGAATAGTTCTCTATCTGGTGTGGTAGTTAAAGATGGGGTTACAGTAAACAACTGGCCAGTAAAATGGGAGAAAATTTCAGGACCAGGTCACGTTGCATTTTCTAGCCAAAATAATTTTTCAACAGATGTAACTTTTGGAGATAATGGAACCTATGTGCTTAAATTTTCGGCCGACGACAATGTCACTTATGCTGCTGAAGAAATTTATTATACCCTTGAAGATTATATTACTATAGAAGTTTCGGGAATTGCATCTTCTATCGAAACTCCTGAAATCATAAAACCTGAAATTATTATTTATCCAAATCCAGTCCAATCAGAAATGACAATTGAATTATTGAATAATTCAGAAAGAACTGATTCTGTCTTCAAAATTTACAATCAGCAAGGTCAACTGGTACAAAAAAAATCATTCAGTAATGATCAAAATAACGGAGCAATGTCGTTTAAAAGCTCTACTTATGATAATGGACTCTATTTTCTAACAGTTGAAATAGCAGGTATTTTACATACAAAGTCCTTTATTATAGCCAATTAGTGCTTATTTTCTGAATTCAAAGCTCAAATTGAGCGAATAGTAGATAATTTTCGTTTGTATCCAAAAACCCTTATTTTTGTACTACCTACTACACCCCTAAGCCAGTCCCAAATCCACATCTAAAACTCATAATTCAAGTTTTCCGACTTCTAGATTTCAAAAACAAAAAATTAGCTATGACAAGCCGTTTTTTCCTATTATTCCTGTGCTCAATTTTAAGTTATACTGCCATTGGACAAATGACTGTTGCAACCAATAAAACAAATTGCAGATTTGAAATTGGCGAACAAATTAATTTTATAATTACGTCCAACCATACTGGCAATGCAACTTATACTTTGCAGTACGATCGTTTCCATGAAATTGAATCCAACACCATTTATTTACAGGCTGGTATTCCAACTACAGTTAGCTACACCGCAAATGAAGCAACCGTAATCGTATGCAACGTCAATCAAGGAGGATGGAATACTGGTAGTGGGGCTGCAAGTGTTGGTGCTTTTCAAATTGCACCCATCGAAGCAGCACCTGCAGATTTTGATTCATTTTGGGAATCACAAAAAGCACAACTTGCTGCCGTCCCTATTGACCCAAACCTTACGCTGCATAGTACATCCAACTATACAAAAACTTATAGAATAAATTTAGCTCAGATTGACAATCGACGTGTTTACGGTTATATCACAATTCCAAATGGTAGCGGAAACTATCCTGCAATTGTAACCCTACCGCCCTATGGCTCTTATGCAAATATGGCAGTTCCCGATCCTACATTCGCAGAACAATCCAACGCCATTTCAATGGCTATTTCGATTCATAATGTTGAAACCAACCAAGTAGACAACAATGCATATACGCCTAATGAATATTTATACGAAGATCAAAATTATTATCGTTACGCAGTTTTGGCTGGAATAAGAGCAATTGATTACTTGGTTTCAAGACCGGATGTCGATGCTTCCAAAATTGGAATCTTTGGCAACAGTCAAGGTGGTGGATTGGCCATGTTAATCGGTGGTGTTGATGATCGAGTCAAGGTTTTAATGTTGACAATCTCAGCATTATGTTTACATGAAGGTTACAAATACGGAAGAGGAGCTGGATTCCCATATTATTTACAAGCAGCTACTGGATTGGACTATCCGCAAGAACAAACACTCGCTGCTGTAAAATACTATGATGCAGTGTACGGTGCAAAAAGATTCAAAGGAAGTGTGTTGATGGGAATTAGTTATTTAGATGACACGACTCCTGCATCCACGGAATTTGCAGCTTGGAATCAATTTACCGGCGCCAATAAAGTACTGATTCATTCAACTAGGCTTTATCACACTAGCTCAAGTCAAATGTGGCCAGATAGGTTCAAACTTTTAAGAAGAGTTTGGCCGGCTGCAACAGCTAACCCAATAATTCCTTTTGGGGATAACTATTCTAAAGGACACTGGGTAGAAGCTGGAAATGATCTTTATGGGCAATCAAATACTTCCCTCAATTTAAATGGTCTTGTAAGTTTTAATGATGATACCAATACGAGTTGGCCTGTCAAGTGGGAAAAAGTTAGCGGACCTGGAACGATCAATTTTTCAAATGCAACTTCAAGAAATACTAGTGCAACCTTTTCATCAAATGGAACTTACGTTTTAAGGTTCCGCGCAGATGACAACAATACATATGCAGATAACAACACCTATATGACAATGGAAGATTTTGTCACCGTTACAATAGGTGGCGATGGTCCTGTTCAGCAAAATCAAACCATTACCTTTACATCAATTCCAGATAAATTAACGATCGATAATCCATTTAATATTTATGCAACAGCAAGTTCTGGATTACCCGTTTCATTCTCAATTATATCTGGACCCGCTACAATTGCTGGCAACACGATTACGCTGACTGGTCAAGAAGGAATCATTGTCGTTCGTGCCAATCAACCTGGAAATAATGATTATTATGCTGCAAGTTCACAAACCCAATCTTTTCAAGTAACAGTACCCGGCAACAGTGGCGGAGGAAACGATGGCGACGACAACAACAATTGCACAGACTCCGACAACGATGGTACTTGCGATGATGAGGATTGCTTTATCTGGAATCCAAACCTGCCAGCTCAACCAGGTACTCCCTGTGATGACTATAATCCGCACAACTTCAATGATGTCATTCAAGCGGATGGCTGTACTTGTTTAGGTTCCAACTCTAACAGTGGTGACAATAACGGTGGTAGCAATAATAACGACAACAACAATTGTACAGACTCCGACAACGATGGTACTTGCGATGATGAGGATTGCTTTATCTGGAATCCAAACCTGCCAGCTCAACCAGGTACTCCCTGTGATGACTATAATCCGCACAACTTCAATGATG
>CALFWW010000015.1 GCA_937928575.1 uncultured Saprospiraceae bacterium
GCCCCAAGTATTCATGAATGCTTGTTCAGCCCTGTAGGGGCGTAGGAGTTTTTTTTGCAGGCAAGTCATTTTATGTTATTGCTTAGCTTGAGCAGTTTTCATTTCTTTACGGATTTTATTTAGATTAGAACAAGCCGCTTTGCGGTTCACTCCGTCAAATGTCTTCTGAGACATTTGTTCTGACCATAGTCAGAATACACTTTGTTCATACTAAACTGTATAAAGCCAAAAGTCAAATTTGAACCGATTACTATTTATCAACATTAGGATAGCTCGTATTTTACTTGATAAGCACACTATCAATTTCGGCTTCGTTCATAATTGGAGTGCAGGGAAAAATGGTTATTGAAGAATAAAGTCTAACAAGAAACTTACCATTGTCATTTTCTTAATTTTATAATTACAAAGCCGTAATTGGTGGCTCGGAACGACAACCATATTCAAAATAAAAATTTTACAAAAATTAAGATTCAAAAAAAGCAAGGGAATGTTTATCTTCACCCAACTTGAATCCAACAAGAAAAATAATCCACATCGACATGGACGCATTCTACGCATCCGTCGAACAACGTGATGATCCATCATTGCGAGGAAAACCAGTAGCAGTAGGTGGAGGTGGAAAAAGGGGAGTGGTCGCATCCGCATCCTATGAAGCCAGAAAATACAAAGTCAGATCAGCGATGCCGGGATTCAAGGCAGCGCAACTCTGTCCACATATTCATTTCGTCAAACCCAATTTTGAAAAATACAAAGCCGTCTCCAATCAAATCAGAAACATCTTTTTTCAATACACGGATTTGGTCGAGCCCTTGTCATTAGACGAAGCCTATCTCGATGTCACCCACACCAAAATCGGTCCTCCATCAGGTACTTTGATTGCCAACGAAATCAGAGCGAAGATCAAAAAGGAAACCGCATTGACCGCATCCGCCGGAATTTCCTATTGCAAATTTTTGGCTAAAATCGCATCTGATATCAACAAGCCGAATGGATACAAAATAATTCTCCCCGAAGAAGCAGAAAAGTTTTTGGAAGCATTGCCTGTTGAAAAATTTCATGGAATCGGGAAAGTGACAGCGAAAAAAATGAATGCCATGAATATTTTCACAGGTTTGGATTTGAAGCAATATTCTAAAATTCAAATGGCAAAACTTTTTGGCAAACCCGGACGTTTCTATTATGATATCATTAGAGGTGATGACAATCGACCTGTCAATCCAAACTCCGAAAGAAAATCCATTGGAGCGGAACGAACCTTTGGAGAAAATTTGGTGACTATAGAACAAATGATGGAACAAGTAGAACGAATTGCAGAGATATTGTTGAAAGCGATCAATAAAACCCAAAATCCAGGAAGAACACTAACATTAAAAATACGGGATGGGGAATTCCAAACTTTCACAAGGAGTAAAACCCATCCTTATTATTTGACCACCAAAGAAGCAATCGTATCAACTTCCAAAAAATTATTATTAGACAATCAAGCTATTTTAAATGAGGTACGACTATTAGGCATTTCTGTATCCAATTTGCAAAAAGAAACGAACACCTCTGATCAATTACAATTTGAATTCGAAGAAGAATGAATAACCAAAAAACACTAGTCATATTTGACATCGACGGCACCTTGTTATATTCTAATGCGGTGGATAGTAAAGCATTTGCCACCACCTTTCAGAATTTTTACAATCGACCGATTCCGAGTATTGATTGGAAATTGTATCCACATGTGACGGACACTTCCATATTTGATACGATGATTCAAAATGAATTTGGAAGAAAACCAGATAAAGAAGAAGTCAATGCTTTTAGAACTCAGTTTGTGGATCTAATAAAAGAAAAACGCTTGTCAAATCCTGAATTCTTTTTGGAAGTCGATGGTGCCAAAGCGATAATCGACAAGCTACATACCCTTGATGAATATGAAATTGGAATTGGAACAGGTGGCTGGATGGCACCTGCTACCGTAAAATTGAAGCACATTAATATCAACGCCAAAAATATGTTCATGAGTTTTGCAGACGGTCATGTAGCGCGGGAAGAAATTTTACAACACTCCATAGATCAAGCCGTCGCCAAATGCGGCCACTTCAAAAAGATCGTCTATTTCGGAGATGCCAAGTGGGATGTAGAAACGACCAGAAATATGAATATGGATTTTATTGGGGTGCGGTTGAAAGGGGATAAGGAGAAGTTGGAGGATTTGGGTGCACAGCATGTTATTGAAAATTATTTGGATGTTGAAGGGGTGTTGGAAGCGATTGGGTTGGCTTTGCCTCCTCGGTAAGGGTATACCAAATTTTCACTTTGATATAGCATTGTCTGAAATGTTGATTAGAATAAAAACAAAGCAATTATCTAACAATAAAAACCCAGTGCTAAAGATCATATCTAGTTTAACATGGAAAAATGTTGTTGGAAAGTACAACCTGTCTGCTGACAAAAGGCAGGCTTTCCTTTATGAAACAGTGAAGGCAATCACACACCTTAGCTATGCTTCAGCCAATGCTGAACGAGACCAGTAAACTAAGCTAAACAATATAGGCACTGCCAAACTTTTAGCGGTGCCTGCATTGTATATAAAGTGAAATAAAATTTTAATTCAACAGTTTATTTACAAATCTCGATTTCTGGCTCTCTTAAAATCCATTCACGTGATTTATTGGTGCGTCACGATAAAAGTGCTCTGAATTAATAGGAGTGAGGTATTCACAATCCATGAAATATTCTTTTTCTAGGATATCTTCAAACTCCACCAAGGTTGGACTCAAAATATATAGGACTTTATCTTCGCCAACCGGTATTGAAGTATAGTCAGGTGTGATTGCTTCAATTGTTTCAATATCTCTTGGGACATCTACCAATTTCCATTCGACACTTCCATCAACATTTGGCGTAAATATAAAGGTGTACCAATGTTCGTTTTTATCTCGAATGTTCAGAAATAAATGACCTTTGTGATATTTAGCAACTTCAAATTCTCGAAAGCTAAATAGTGTTTCGATGTCATATACTTTTGCTGAAATCGAGTCTTCACCAATAAACGTAACGGGGATACACTCTTTTCTTCCAGGTAAATAGATGCCACCAGCTACAAGGGAGCAACCTTCCGTTTCCTTAACTTTATCTCGAGTTGTAATAAATTCGCGATAAGACTCTTTAAATATTTCATCATTATCGATGTACACTAAACTACTGTCGCTTTCACACATATAGACGCCTATGAATTCCAATGGGATTGATGAAATGGATTCCACTTCTGGTGGCATGGCTTTGTCAAAAGCTACAACAGGTTCGCATGAATTACTTAACAGTATAATTGCAAGAAGTAGTATCCAATTGCGAATAGGGTTATTGATGAGTTGGACAAATTTGAATTTCATAATTGAAGTTTTTTTAAAATTATTTATAGTCGATCGATAATACAGGAACAGCACTATGGTTAATAACCATCTCAACATTACTTCCTTGGAAAATTCGTTTTACAGGATGTCTTAGATGATTTGAAATTCCAACTAGATCGATATTGTTGTCTTCTACATAATGACGTATTCCTGCTTCCACAGAAAAGTCAGGATAAAAGGTAGTCTCCACATCATATCTGTTAGCGATATTTTTAAATTCTTTCAGTTGCTCTTTCATCAAAAAACCAGGTTGGGTAAAAAAGCTAGATGTATTCACAGTGATTACGTGAATTTTTTTCATATCGAGTGGTTCGATTGCTTCTAGAAATTTTTCGAATGCTTCTTTATCCTCTATATGCATGCTGGATGCGAAAAGTACATTGTCAAAAGTTAAGTGCTCTATTTTGTCCTTTACGACCAACAAATTGGTATGAATTTTCCGAATTACTTTTTGGGTATTGCTACCGATAAACCATTCCTTTTTTCCAGAAACACCATGTGATCCCATGATGATAAGATCGTAGTCAGTTTTGTCAGTGATTTCATTAATGTTTTCAATAAATTTACCGCCAGTATAAAAGGTATCACATGCAATGCCTTCTCTTTCAATTTGTGATTTTATGGTTTGTAATTTATCTCTAACTTTAATTGCACGTGCTTTGTTGACTTCATCTTTATATCTGGTTTCAGCTGGCAAATCTTCCCAATCATCCGGGATATTGACGCTATGATAAATATGAATGTCCGCTTTAATTTTCTTTGCAAATTTAATAGCAGCATCAATTGCAAAAATGGAGATTGTTGAAAAATCAACGGGTACTAATATCTTTTTCATTTTCAATTATTTTTAATTTCTGCAAAAAAAATTATTCTTCTTCCAGTCGGTGTTCTCCACGTCGGTGGTAGTGTTTCTGTTTGTATTTTTCAATTTGAATGTTCATCTTTTTGATAGCGCCATTCAAAGCGGAGTTTTCATTGTCATCCGATTGAGTGGCGAATTGCATCGTTCCTTTCTCAGGTTTTAATTGTAAAGAGACTTCAAATTGTCCACTTTGATTTTTTTTGACTTTTACGTCAATTGATTTTACAAATGGGTAACTCGAATATTTTTTATTGAGTTTGTCTTCGTAAAAAGAGCGTAACGCATCTTGATTGTTATGCCCTGGTGCTTCGATTTTAATATCCATCTTTAGTTCTTTTATGATGTGAGTAAATTCTTTTTTTATGCAAGGTACATGCACAAAACGGTTGAAAATATGATTGACATCATTTCTCAAAATGATAAGCGTCATTCCTTTCAACTTATTTGGAACTTAATTTTGAATAAAAAAATGATGAAAAATTTCAACTACAACTGGGCATTTAGAAATCTAGATTTAAGAGCAGCAACGGAAGTTTTATATATGGTGTGTTTTGAAAAATACAATCCAATAACGAAGGAAACTTTTTTAGCGTTGACTCGAATAGAAGTGAATCTTAATTAGTAATAGATCTATATTTTTTTAAAAAAATAAAAAATTAAAACATGAAAAATTATCCAAGTAAGTACGAAGAATATGCACAATTAATGACAGAATTAGGTGGGGAAATCCCTCAAACTATGCAAGCTTTTAATCAACTTCATAAGGTTAGTACACAAGACAATGCCTTAACTAAAAAGACAAAAGAGTTGATTGCACTAGGAATCGCAATATGTGTGCAATGTGATGGTTGCATTGCATTTCACGTAAAAGGAGCAGTTGATGCTGGTGCCAGTCAGGCAGAAATTGTAGAGACCATTGGAACTTCGATTTTGATGGGTGGTGGGCCAGCAGTCATTTATGGTTGTGAAGCATTGGCTGCACTGAAACAATTTTCAGTTGTGGAAGCTTAATGTTATACGGAATTATCTCTTAAAGATTAGTAGTTTATTTTGATAGACCTTATTCAATGATGTTTTGGATAAGGTCTTTTCTTGTAGCAAAATATAAATTGTGATTAAGATCATCAACAAGGCTGACACAGGTCATATAAATAAGCGTAATAGGTATCGATATTTGAAGTATAGAAATTGATTAAAAAAAATTAAAATAATAAGTTATGAAATTCTTTAATGCTTCTTTTACAACCGTAATTTTGAGATTCTATTTATTGATGTTGGTTTGTATTGTACCCTTTTTTATAGGTGCACCCGTATTAGCGATTTTGGCTTTGCCTATATTTTTGCTGACCATTACCGGGACTTCAATTGAAAGACCTACTAGCAAGACAGCAGATGTACATAAAAATGTACCGAATCGAATTACAAGCAAGGATGTCAATCGTGCCAATGAAAAGTTAGCCTATTAAATTTTTGAGCTCATTCACCTTAGATACTTTTATAGTCTTCGCTTCGATTTCAATGAGTTTTTCCGTTTTAAAATCTGATAGTGTCCTAATTAATGTTTCTTTCGCGGTCCCAGCGAGTGCTGCCAAATCATCCCGAGTGGTATTAATTGTATAGGATTCATTGGTTGAGCGTTGGGCTTCAGTTGCTAATGCTAGTAAAGCGTTGGCAACTTTTTTTCGTACAGAACTATAGGCCATCTCAATCAATAATTTCTCGGTGTCTTCAGCACGATTGGCCAACATCTTGATAAACTGAGCTGCAAAATCTCTGTTGTTAAATAGAATGTTAGAAAAATCTTCTTTAGGAATCAATCGAAGGGAAGTATCTTGCGTACAAGCCGTAAAATTTTTATAACTAGTTTCAGAGATGAGTGGGTAATAGCCAAAAAATTCTCCTTCATTATAAAGTTGATGGGTCAATTCTTTACCATATTCATTGACTTGGTATTCTCTAATCTGACCAGACACAACAAAGTACAGCCATCTTGCTTTTTGTCCTTCTTTGTAAATGATGTCTTTCTTTTTATAATTTCTGACTTCTTTCTCTTCAGATAAATGCTCAAAATCTTTATTCGCTTTTGCTTCTGAAAAGAAACGTTGCAAGCCGTCTTCGGAGTTGTCAAAAGTAGCGCTAATGCGTTCGGATTTTTTCAAACGGATCTCAATGGCTTCCAGTAATTC
The DNA here is from genome assembly GCA_937928575.1 of uncultured Saprospiraceae bacterium. Classification (GTDB taxonomy): domain Bacteria; phylum Bacteroidota; class Bacteroidia; order Chitinophagales; family Saprospiraceae; genus CALDGQ01. The sequence continues at coordinate 6,453 of CALFWW010000015.1, forward strand.
GGTGTCATCAAAAGGTTTGGTAATATAGTCATCTGCCCCTAATCCCATTCCTTTGCGCATATCTGCTTTTTCAGCTTTCGCGGTCAAGAAGATTAATGGGATGTGATTTATTTTGGGCGTTTTGTTCAAAATTTTCATGACGCCAAACCCATCTAGCACCGGCATCATGACATCACAGATAATCAAATCCGGGATTTCTTCTCTTGCTTTTTCGATTCCAATTTTCCCGTTTTCAGCGCTGATCACGTTGTAATCTGCCAGTTCCAAAATTTCACATAGGTTTTCCCGAACTTCTAAAGTATCTTCTATAACCAGTATTTTTTTCATAGTTGGATTTGTTTGAAATTAGCTTAAGTTTTTGATATTTACTGTAAATGTGGTGCCTTTACCAAGTGCACTTTCAAAACTAATATCGCCACCTAATAGTTCCACATATCTTTTCACAATACTCATTCCCAACCCAGTACCCTGAATATTTTCAACATTAGATGCACGAAAAAAGCGCTCGAATAAATGTTTCTGTTCTTCTTCTGGAATTCCGATTCCGTTGTCTTTTATGTTGAAACAAACCCCATTTTCTATTTTCGAAATATGACAAGAGATTTCACCTTCTGTTTTACTATATTTTATTGCATTCGAAATCAAATTAAACAATACATTTTTGAGAATTCTTTCGTCGGTTAAAAGCGAGTTGACTTCATCATCAATAGAATGTTGAATTGTTTGCCCGTTTTTCAACAAGCCTTTTACTTCTTCAATTACCAATTTACAAAGTCCCTCAACTTCAACTTCCGATTTTTTAACCTCTACTTTTCCTTCTTCAATTTTACTCAAAGATAAAAAGTCATTTAAGATACCTGTCAAATTGACTACGGCAGATTTAATTCTGTTGACGTGCTTTGCTCGTTTTTCGTTGTGTTCCTCTTTGGTGTATTTTGAAATTAGAGAGGCAGAGGACATGATGGTACTGAGTGGTGTGCGAAATTCATGAGAAGCCATAGATACAAAACGGGATTTCAATTCGTTTAGTTCTTTTTCTTTGGAAAGCGCAACTGCCAATTTCTTTTCACGATCTTCTACTTCTTTATTAGTTGCCAACAATCTGTTGACTGCTTGTTCCAATTCATCTGTACGGATTTGAATTTTTTCTTCTAGTTGTTCATTCAGATTTAATAGGTTTTGTTCTGCCGTCTTGATATCTGTGAGATCATGAATGATGCCAGTAAAGATGACTCTATTATTTAGTATCACTTCACTAACCGCCAAGCGGAATGGAAACAGCTTTCCTTCTTTTGTTTTACCGGTTACTTCACGGCCAATCCCAATAATACGTGGTTCTTTTGTTGTATTGTATCTGTGTAAATATCCATCATGTTCCGAGTGATATGGATCAGGCATCAGCATCTTGATATTGTGTCCGATAATTTCAGTTGGATCATATCCAAATTGATTTGCTGCAGCCGGATTGACAGTTTCCACAATTCCTTTTTGATCAATCGTAATGATTCCATCGATTGCAGTTTCAATAATTCCTTGTAGTCGTAAAGCAATGTCTTTCAGTTCGTTATCCATAGTTTTCTCAAAAGTTGATAAATATCATTTTGGACCATGATGCAGGTCATTCTGTACCATAGACTTCTCGTGTAACTTGCATATAAAATAACCAATATCTATTGAATAATAAAAATTTCTTATGAATCTATTTGCACCAATCAGCACAATCATGACCACAGAACTAAAAACTGTTGGGCCCTCTGACACCTTAATGAAGATTGAGGACATATTTAAAAGTGAAAAAATACATCATATACCCGTAGTGGTGGATGATAAAATAGTAGGATTGATCAGTCAATCAGACTACTTGTTTTTCATGAGAGGATTTACCTCAGATCGAGATGATCAACGAATGAATGGGTTGAGGTTGAGGGCATTTAAGGCCAATGAAATCATGACCACCAGTCTTGCGACCATGGAGCCAGATGAGAAAATAAATATTGCGTTGGAAGTTTTTAAGAAAAATTTGTTCCATGCGATCCCAATTGTCGAGAATGACTTATTAGTAGGAATTGTAACCACATTTGATATCATTGAGCATTTAGCTGATGATAAGGAAACTGTAAAAAAATATAACTGATGCAAGAATTTACATTATACGGTAAGCCATCCTCCTTATATGAGTATGCGAAAATGATGATTTTAAAACAAGCAGAGCGCGCTGGTGTCCAACTAAAAATCCGAGAGATTTCAGATACGGATGCATTTATCAATACGGGTATCATGAGCATTCCAGCTGCGAAAGTGGATAATGAAATCATCGAAAGAGGAGATCGTGGTATCAATAATTTTATCAGTGAAGTAAATCACAAACTGCTGAAGCAAAATAATTTTGGTTTGATGCGGAAACTAATCATCCCAATGGATTTTTCAGAAACGTCAGAAAACGCATTGAACTATGCACATAAGTTATCCAAGCACACCAATAGTATGTTGAAACTGATGCATATCTATACTCCAACAGACAATGCACTTAGTACGGTCAGCAACAAAAAGGAGTTGGAAGCAAAGTTGGAAAGTTATATTGAGCGTTTTAAAAGACCATGGATTGGTGTAGGCTATGATAGTTTAATGATTGACCAAGAATTTAAAATTGGTCTTGTGGATCAAGAAATAGTCGCTTATGCTGATTCACAAAAAAGTAGTTGGATTGTTATGGGTGCAAAAAGAAATGTTCAAAACACTGGTTGTAAATTTGGTGGCATGGCAAATAAAATTGCAAAAAATGCAAAAGCACCTGTATTGATCATTCCTGAAAAAGCGTTGTTTTCGCCATTGATGAAAATTGCATATTGCGTTGATGATGATTTTATGGATACCAATGTGATTGAGGAATTAACTGCTATTGCAACAAAATTTGATGCTGAAATTCACTTGGTACGTGCTCATACCAAAAAAGACTATGATGAGACCATTTTGCTAAATAGCTGGAAAGCATATTACTCCAAAACAAAAGTGTTTTTTCATACCGTTGATGGACTTGACCTCATCAAATCAATCACAAATTTTGCGGATGAAGAAGGAGTTGACATGATCGTCATGAGTAGAGCGAATCGAGGATTTTTCGGCGAATTATTTCATAGAAGTATAACAAAAGGATTGGTATTAACAACAGAAGTACCACTCTTAATTTTTCATAAATAAATAGTTGAATCATGAAAAGAATATTAGTACCAATGGATTATTCGGAAGTAGGAGTAAATGCTTTAAAATATGCATTAGCTGCTTTTCCTGAATCTCAAATCACCATTTTACATGTCAAAACTTCTTCGGGAGATGTGAGTTCCAATAAAGGAAGAGAGGTACATCAATCATTAGAGAATTTTTGGGCAGAAAAATTTAGCAATCTGGTTTTTTCAAGCGATCAATTTATTGAAAAACCAACAAATGTAATTGTAAAAGCATTGTTTGGACCTATCGTTACAGTGGTAAGTAATTATGTCAAAAAACACAATGTGGATTGCGTTGTTATGGGGACCCGAGATAAATACGATTTATTCGATAAGTGGGTCGGAACGGTATCGCTTGGCGTCATTAAAAGTATAAACGTACCAACCTACTCAGATCAAAACGACTTTCAAATCCAGAATTTTTTATGGAGGTAGATGGCGCCAAAGCAATCATTGACAAGTTGCACACTTTAGATGAATTCGAACTAGGTATCGGTACAGGCGGTTGGAAAGCACCTGCCACCCTGAAATTAAATCACGTCAATATCAACACCAATAATATGTTCATGAGTTTCGCAGACGGCCATTTTACTCGTGAACAAATTTTGCAATACTCCATCGATCAAGCGGTCGCCAAATGCGGTGAATTTAAAAAGATCGTCTATTTCGGTGACGCCAAATGGGATGTGGAGACGACTAGGAATATGGGACTTCCTTTTATTGGTGTGCGGTTGAAAGGGGATAAGGAGAAGTTGGAGGATTTGGGTGCGCAGCATGTTATTGAGAATTATTTGGATGTTGGTGGGGTGTTGGATGTTATTCATGCTGCTGTGTCGCCACAATAAAGGCATGCATAAGGTTTATATTTTGATATATCATTTTCTGTGATCATAATCAAATTTTCTTGCAATGGAAAAATATTAAAACATTTTGTTTTGTTAATTAAATATTAAAACATTTTGTTTATATTTGTATAGCAGATGACTAGTCTTGCATTAGACTTACTTTCTTATCTAATTTTGTGGTTTATCTTTAATACAAATTGTATTCTAAAATGGCGGTTATATATGGAAGAAAAATTTTCAAAGGTCAAGGCGAAAAACGCAGGCATACCTTTTGGTACGGCGAGGCTTTTTAACGCAGAGATTTGGAAATTTTACTCATAGATACCCGCTATTTTAGAGTTCAATTTGTATAAGTATTAATTTTTCTGAATAGATACTATGTAAATTATTATTCGCGTTAAAATTTCAATACTTGCTATCGTGTGCAAGTTGCTATAATAATTTAACATTATATTTTTAGATATATGTGATTTTATTGTTAATATTGTTATCCAACCTCAAAAGCATCTTCACTATTGAAGACTGACTAAACTAGTCATCTAAAACTTTGGCATAACTACACACTTTTAGCTTAAAGCTACTCTTATATAAATGAGCCTTCTTTTGTACAAACAGAAGGTGTTACTGCTATACACTTTATACTCAATTTTCAAAAAATTGAGCTAACCTCGCTTTGCATTATTTGAAAGTAAATTGTTATAAAATATTTGCTTAAAATACTATTTCTTAACCATAAAAAATTTAAACGTGTATGAATCAGATTCATCCCTATCAAAAAACCTCAAATCTTTCAACTATTAACCTACAGTACAAACGATTTTCTCTACTTGGCATTATATGGCTATTTTTTCTTGTTAGTATTCAAGCTGCGTGTCCAAATACTGAGATGCTTGACTTGGGTTTTACCGGAAACGGTACTGCGACAATGAAGGTAGTGGAAGTGGAAGACGCAAGCCATTACCAAATTGTATACAGAAAAAAAGGAACTACTCCTTGGAATTTTATGCCAGCAAAGAATAATGTTTTTCTTGCATTATTACTGCTTGAACCTGACACAAAATATGAATACAAGCTAAGGGTAAAATGCGGTTCTTGGAAGCCATGGACTGATATCAAAGACTTTAGTGTTCCGACTAACAATGGTTTAATGGCGTGCACTTATCCGGCACCAACTGTTACCAATGTTTCAGAAGAAAGTGTATTTCTAACTTGGCCAACAGTACCAGATGCGAATAATTATCAGATGATATATCGAGATCAAGCTGTTGGTGGTGCTTGGACTCGGAAAGGAACTACTGCTACCAATTTGACATTAGATGGCTTGACACCTGATGTGACTTATGAATATATGATAAGGTCTAGATATGCTGGGACTAATGATTGGTTGCCTTGGAATTTTTCTGATATTAAAACTTTTGAAGTCGGGACTCCATCTTTTTGTGGGGTATTACGACACGATGAAGGACTTATTCCTGATGGTGAACAAAAGTTTTCAGATCGATTTGGGAATGTATATTCGGAATCTTATCTAGAATCATTATCAATAGGTAGACCATCTACTAAAATAGGACATTTTAATGTTATCATTGGTACAGATGATTTAACGGAAAATGAGGAAGCGGTTATCAATAGAGTATTTTTAGATATTTGCACAATAATTCAACAACGTACGAACGATACTAACACTGACCCATCTTGTCAGATTCCTAATCAAGATGTAAATATTTTAGTTACAGCTTTTGAGCCGAATGATATAAATGCTCCCTCACCCTTTACAAATTATAGTTCAAATGTACTTGGCATCGCCTCACCCTTGTATTCAAATCCTGTTGACCCCGATTGTCAAGATGTGATTTTAAGTAGACCATATATTAAGATTAATGGAGGAATCCCATTCCCAAATCAGCCAGGTATTAATGATGGACTTCTTAATATTAATCCTAATGAAACATATTATACTGAGCTACAAGATCCTGTTTCCGAATTATCTGTAGACCAATTTGATTTGTATCAGGTAGTACTGCATGAAGCATTACACCTTTTAGGTTTTGCATCTAGAATAGGACTTAATGACTCTTATTCATTATGGGATCAACAATTATTTTATACAAATTCACAAGGGTTCATAAATCCTTTCGCTACAACATTAACTGACAATGTATTAGCTAGTAATAACACAGAAAATTGCTGGGATCATACTTCTGAAAATTGGCAAAATATAGTTGAAACTTCCTGTTCAAACTCTCAACAAATGGTAATTAATGGAATTGCAGGTGTTGGACCAATTGTAGGTGGTGATAATGGTAGCTTTGGCAATCGATTAAGTCATTTATCCCACAATTGCAACTCTGATGAAGCTCAATATATCATGAAACCCGTGATTGATGAACCAAATGAAAACGGGATGTATAGTCCAATAAGAGTAATTTCCGATTTAGAGATGGGGATATTGTGCGAAATGGGTTATTTAATTGATTCTCCCAACATACAGTGTGATGAGTGTTTTACTATCAATAATAGTGAAAACGGACCATTTGAATTTATAAATCTAATAAGTTTAGTGGATATGGACTGTTGCAAATCATGTTTTTACACTTGTATAAGTCAGCCATTAACAGTTTTGAAAACAGACCTACTTTGTAATGATATTCCTGGAGGAGAGTCTATTGAACTAATAGATGTCTGGACGGATCTTAATATTGAGATTATATTTGATCCAAACAATCCAGATGAAATTGTGATAATTGGAGCAGAGGGCTTCATTGAAGAAGGTGAAATTTTCTATACCATTTTAGGGTGTGAAGGTGATATGCACAGTGCCAGTTTTTTTGTGACTATTGACTATTGTCCTCCTTGCGAAAATGAACCTTGTGATAATCTTCTGTGTGAAGATGATTTTGAGGTCCCATCAAATTTACAAATCTTTGGTGATCCAGCCGAAGGCGATATCTGGAGAATGAGCTGGTTTGGTCACCCTTTTATAACTGAACAGCAAGCTTCTGCCGTTGGAAATCGGAATACACCATTGATAGATAAATTCAATGGTGATGATTTTCTAAGAATTGGAGGATTTAATCGATCAACTGTAGCATTTAAATTAACAGAACCGATAAACAATTGTTCCATTGAATTTACATTTGATGGTTCTGCTTCAATCCCTAATGGGGTCTTGGAAATTCGGGGCAGTGAATTTCCTCCTTGTCATCGCTGTACAGAAATTCCCATTGGTGACAATTGTGATCAGGTTACTGATTGTGGCGATTACGAATTTTCTCCAGCATGTATTGGACAGGTTGACATAGATATTGATGAACCAGTAGTTTGCGACGTAATTTTAGAGGACCTTATTTTAGAACCACAGAGTTTAATTGTTGATGTGAATGCAGACTTTGACATAAACTATATACAATTATCTGCTCAGAATGGATGTTTATATATCGATAATATAAGACTTACAAAATACATCTATCCAGACTTTGAGTTTGAAATTGATTGCTCAATGGCTGATTTTAATTCGCTTGATGAATGTCTAGCCAATTCTCATATTTGGGATTTTGGAGATCCAGCAAGTGGTGCCAACAATACTTCGACATTACAAAACCCAATTCATACCTATGAAATGAACGGAACGTATGTCGTTACCCATACTATTATTGATGAATGTAATACTTCAACATCTTCACAAGAAATTGTTATTGATTGCGAGCCTTTAAATTGTGATGAAACCCCAGATGGCTACATTTCATTAATAAATGAATCTACTAGTAATTCATTGTTATTTCCAGGTTCGCAAAGCACTGGAGTGGATTATTTTGTCGAAGGTGTGTTAACGATCAATAAATCCTACACTTTCTTAAACTGCAACTTCCTAATGGGTGAAGGTGCGGAAATTATTATTGATCCAGGGTTTGTACTAAATTCTGAGAATTGTGTTTATGAAGCTTGTGATAAAATGTGGAATGGAATTGATTTGTTCAATCAATCTGTGTTGAATTCGAATGGCGATATCTTTATGGATGCAAACCGTGCTATAGAAGGAATTTACAAATTTCCCCTAGTAAGCTTAAATGGAAGCAATTTTAGAGGAAATTATGTTGGAGTTTACGATGGACCAAATGCTGCAACAACTTTCACACAATTTGTTGATGTTGAAATGTATGGTACAAGGTTAGATGGATCAATCGCAGAACCATATGATGGCATGATTGGAGTTGATGGAATTAATACTGTCCCAGAAAATTTATCACGTGGGCGAAATGGAGTATGGATTTCTCATAATAATTCTGCAATCATTGGAAATCCTGATTTACCTAGTAATTATTTTGAAAATTTGGACCATGCATTTGAATTTCACAGGTCCACAGTAACTTTATTGCATAATTCAATTAATTCATGCTCGACAGGAATATTTGCAGAACATTCAGATTTAACAGCGAATGGGATATCTGTAAATCAGGCGCTAATTGAAAATTGCAATCTTGGAATTTCTACAATTCGTTCCGATATTGAAATAATCAATTATCATATTACAGATTGTCCGCAAAGCATTAGAGTTGAACAAAGTCCAAATGAAATTTCAATTAATGATAATTTGATTGAAAGATCAACTAATAACATTGAAGTTTCACTTAGTGATTTAGCACAAATGCAAATAAATCAAAACCAAATAATTGCTCCTTTTAACGTGGGACAACCAGCATTTGGAATTAGAATAATTGAACAAAATGACAGAGTTGAAAACAACAACATGCATACATCAATCATTAGTGATAATACAATATCCGCTGATTATGGAATATCTAGTTTCTCTGCTATAAATTTAGTGAATGCAGATAATCATCTTATTGTAAGCAATTGTATTATAGATCCGAGATGGACTGCAATGGATATATTTAATTCAAATTCGAACATAGTTTCCTGTAATTCAATAAGCGGCATAGGAAATGGAATGAGAATTTCTCAATCCATAAATGGTAGGTATAAGTGTAATATTGTAGATCTTTCAGGTAGTGCAGTTCGTTTTTTCGGAACCTGTACTGGCACCGATTTCGCAGGTAATAATCTAACTGGATATACTGCATTATCTATTAGTGGCATAACTGGTCATCAAATTCATAAAGGAAATACATTTGAAACTATTGGAATTCATGAAGTTGCTAATTTTGCGAGTAGTTTCGTGCTTCTTCAAGCATCAACATTTTTTTATGATGACAATTTAAATTCTGAATTTCTTCCAGATTCCCACTGGTTTCCTAATTTACCTACTGCTGCTCTCGACGATTGGTTTAAATTTGACCCTGATCTTAGTAATGAGACCTATTATTGTCAAACCCCTATCGTGGATTGCACCAATGCCCCTTGTCTTGATCAAGCTTTAATTTCTCCAGATGTAATAACAAGTATTGATCTGGGAAATGCAAATGGAAGTATTCGTTTTGAAGATATATATGTGGGAGAGAACAGAAATTTGGAAGATGCACTTTATCTAAAACTTGATAGATTACCAGAATTAGTTTTTGAGGACCAACTAATCGAAGGATTTTACAACACAACGTCTACGAGTTCAATAGGTGCCTTTCGTGAATTAGAAAAGTCTGTCTCAAATAGTCTTATGCTTAGTCCAGAGAATAAAAGCAAGCTAGCCACTTATAGGTTAAATAAAAAGCAAGCTATTGATGATCTTCAAATTATTCTTGATAATCTTCCCGCAGACCCAAATCCTGCACAATGGAATTTAATCCGAACTGAAGTAGCAACGGCTAATGGCTTAATAGAGAAATGGGCTGGTTATGAACAAGAATTAAAAGATGTGACTAACATTATACGGAATGAAGCACTAGGAGAAGCTTTGATTGAAAATAACAATATTTCTGAGGAGCATAGTTTAGACAATTTCGAGAAAGTTGTTGTTGATGCTTACATATCAATTAAAATGTCAGCCGACAATGAATATATTTTGGATACAGGAGTAAGTAATGAGTTGGCATACATTGCTAATCAATGTCCTTCTATTTATGGAAAAGTTGTCCACAAAGCACGTGGTTTAATGTATCTCATTAATCCAGAAATGATGTTTGATGATGATGTTTTGTGCCAACAACCTTATAACTTCCAATCATCAAATCCTGATAATGAAAAAAATGCACTTGAATTTAACAATAGATATTCGGTTCAGAATAACAAACTTGAAAACGTCAAGTTGCAACCTAATCCTACTAATTCAAAATTAGAAATTACTGGAAATTTAGAGCAATGTATTTTCTATTTATTTGATATTCATGGAAAACTATTAATAAACGAAAATGTCAATAGTGATATGCATTCTATCGATGTAAGTAGTTTGTCACCTGGAATTTATCATTGTAAATTGATAAACGAATCAGGAGAAACTGTTTTTGTAGAAAAAGTCATAGTAGCCAGATAGCTTATCATTTGTAAATTAAGTCAGACACCAGTTATAAGGTGTCTGACTTTTTGATTAAATTTAGTTATGTATAAAACTCTATTATTTTCACTTCTGTTTATATTATCATGGGATCTTTTGGCCCAAATTCCTTTTGTCCATGAGAAAAGAAATTACGTATGGCTTACTGGTTCAGAAGATTTAACTTCCGAACCTATTTTTGGAGCAGGAAAAATTGATTTCAATTCTTCACCACCGCTGGTAGAAATGTTTCCAAGAGAAGAAAATGGAGGTCTTGAACAGAACCATACCTTTATGTGTGACGCATCCGGTAATTTATTGTTTTATACGGATTTCGAAAAAATCATAAATGGTATTAATTTCGAAATTTTTGAGAATGGCTCTGGGTTAAACGCTGAATCAGTAGAGAATAACTCTTTGATCCCTCAAGCCTCACTTTGCTTGCCTCTCCCAAGTCATACAGATAAATATTTATTATTTTATAAAGATTTATTTTTTAATACAAGTGGTGAACCGATCTGCAAAGATATTTCGTTTGTTACTGAAAACTTATACTATGCAATTATTGATACCGATCAAGGATTAGTTGTTGAAAAGGATGTTCCTATTATATCTGACATTTTAGATTCAGGAAAATTAATAGCTACACGTCATGCGAATGGACGAGATTGGTGGCTGATAGGACAAAGATGTGATTCTAATAGTTTCTTCAGAATTTTAATAGATCCATTAGGTATTCACGTAATGGAAGATCAATTTATTGGACCTGATGTTCTTTTTGGTTTATCATTTGCTGCTTTTTCTCCCAATGGTGAAAAATATGTAACATCATCTGCTGTAAATATTGAATTTGGAAGTTTTATAGATTTGTATGATTTTGATAGATGCAGTGGTCTATTGAGCAATCATCAACGAATTTATGAAGAACTTCAACCGACTTTTTTAAGAAGTGTCTCTTTTTCGCCTGACAGTAAACTACTATATGCAAATTCCAATCTTACATTATGGCAATATAATTTAATGGCGGAAGATATTTCGATGTCAACAGACACCATTGATTTATATGTACCACCTGATTCTACTATATTTGGTATGTCACCAAGCTTTGGTCATATGATGCATGCACCTGACGATAAGATTTATATGTCTTGCGGAGGTGGTTGCTTAGGTTATCATGTCATCCATAATCCAAATGAACAGGGAATTGCATGTAATTTTCAACAATTAGGATTAGAATTGCCAACATACAATTTCCGTACAACTCCTAATCATCCATATTATACGCTTGGTCCAATTGATGGAAGCCTATGTGATACACTTGGCATCGATAATATTATGGTCTCAGCTCAGGAGCCAACCAAAGATATTCCTAATTTTACTATCTTCCCCAATCCAACTACAGAGACATTTTCCTTAAAGTGTAATCATACTGTTAAAGAAAATACTATACTAAAGATCACAGATGCAATGGGGCGGATTGTCTATACCAATGTACTTGATTCAGGTGAAATGGAGTATGAAATTGATGTTTCTCGATTGGCTAAGGGGATTTATTTTTATTCAGTGAATATAGAAAATCGTGTGGTGGATGTTGGGAAGATTGTTGTTGTGGAGTAAGTTATAAGTTTCATGTCTTACAACTCTGCTTCACAATGGGGCGGATTGTGTTTGCGAGGATACTAGAGCCAGGTGAGATGGAGTATGAGATTGATGTTTCTGGATTGGCTAAGGGGATTTATTTTTATTCAGTGAATATAGAAAATCGTGTGGAGGATGTTGGGAAGGTTGTTATTGTGGAATAAGTTTCATGTCTTACTTCTCTGCCTGAAAGTTTCTCAACGTGGCAAAACTTGTTAAATTTGAGTCCAGCAAAAAGTGGGTTGCAGCATTTAACAAGTTTGAGTGAGTGCAGACACCAGTTATAAGGTGTCTGACTTTTTGATTAAATTTAGATATGTATAAAACTCTATTATTTTCACTTCTGTTTATATTATCATGGGATCTTTTGGCTCAGAATCCTTTTGTTTATGAGAAAAGAAATTACATATGGCTTACTGGTTCAGAAGATTTAACTTCCGAACCTATTTTTGGAGCAGGAAAAATTGATTTCAATTCTTCACCACCGCTGATAGAAATGTTTCCAAGAGAAGAAAATGGAGGTCTTGAACAGAACCATACCTTTATGTGTGACGCATCCGGCAATTTATTGTTTTATACGGATTTCGAAAAAATTATAAATGGTATTAATTTTGAAATTTTTGAAAATGGCTCTGGGTTAAACGCTGAATCAGTAGAGAATAACTCTTTGATCCCTCAAGCCTCACTTTGTTCGCCTCTCCCAGGTCATACAGATAAATATTTATTATTTTATAAAGATTTATTTTTTAATACGAGTGGTGAACCGATCTGCAATGACATTTCGTTTGTTACTGAAAACTTATACTATGCAATTATTGATACCGATCAAGGATTAGTTGTTGAAAAGGATGTTCCTATTATATCTGACATTTTAGATTCAGGAAAATTAATAACTACACGTCATGCGAATGGACGAGATTGGTGGCTGATAGGACAAAGATGTGATTCTAATAGTTTCTTCAGAATTTTAATTGATCCATTGGGTATTCACGTAATGGAAGATCAATTTATTGGACTTGATGTTGTTGTTGGTTTATCATTTGCTGCTTTTTCTCCAAATGGCGAAAAATATGTAACATCATCTTCAGTAAATGCAGAATTTGGAAGTTTTATAGACTTATATGATTTTGATAGATGCAGTGGGCTATTGAGCAATCATGAACGAATCCATGAAGTATTTCCATCTATTTTTTTAAGAAGTGTCTCTTTTTCTCCTGACAGTAAACTACTATATGCAAATTCCAATCTTACCTTATGGCAATATAATTTAATGGCGGATGATATATCGATGTCAATAGACACCATTGATTTATATGTACCACCTGACTCCACTATATTTGGTATGTCACCAAGCTTTGGTCATATGATGCATGCACCTGACGATAAGATTTATATGTCTTGCGGAGGCGGTTGCTTAGGTTATCATGTCATTCATAATCCAAATGAACAGGGAATTGCATGTAATTTTCAACAATTAGGATTAGAATTGCCAACATACAATTTCCGTACAATTCCTAATGATCCATATTATACACTTGGTCCAATTGATGGAAGCCTATGTGATACGCTTGGCATCGATAATATTATGGTCTCAGCTCAGGAATTCAGAACTTTCAATAAACCTCACTTCACCACCTTCCCCAACCCCACAACTGAATCATTCATCTTAAAATGCAACAATAAACTCGAAAAAAAATCAATACTTAAATTAACAGATGCAATTGGGCGACTTGTACTAAATAGAAAATTAGAACAAGGCGAAATGGAATACGAAATAAATGTCTCAGGATTAACCAAGGGTATTTATTTTTATTCAGTTGATGAAGGAGAGCGTGTGTTAGGTGTAGGTAAAATTATAATTTCTGAATGAAAAGATATTAGCTTCTGCAAGATTTTAAAAATAAATTCTTGAGATTATATTTTGTTGTTATTTTATTGTGCTATTGTCTAAAACTCAGTGGACAAACACCTTTCATTCGCGGGGATTTGGGTGCACAACATGTAATTTAGAATTATTTGGATGTTGGTAGGGTTTTGGATTTGAATGGGTTGGCTTTGGTTTCTCGATAATATATGGAAAGCTGTTGTTGGAAAGTACAACTTT
>CALFWW010000016.1 GCA_937928575.1 uncultured Saprospiraceae bacterium
ATCATTTGCCAACGTATAAATTCTTGTCATTTGCAGAGGAACTGCCGTGCTACATAATTCGCCAGTGGAAAAATCATTTACTTCAAATAATAAATCACATCCTGTTGGCAATCCTTCTAACACTTCTTCTGCAGTCGCAAATGGCGCTGGTATTGCTTCTAATCCACATCCTTCTAACACTTGCGTATCTTGAGAAAAAATGCAAGTTGGTGTTGCAATTGGAGTATAAACACAATCACAAATTTCTGCATCAAATGTATCTGTTGTGGTACAGTCTCCATCATCACATTCAATTGGAGTACAAATATCTTCTACTACTCTATAAACAAGATCATCGCAGATAACGCAATTAAAACCTTGATTTTCAGTTGCATCATAACAGTAATTATATGAAAATTCATCTCCTACTGAAGCTGATTCCTCAATAACTGCATTGGTAACTACCTCTCCAGTACCGTTTGTCCAAATACCACCTTCATGTCCTACTGGTTCTAAAGTTTCCAATGAAATGGTAGCTGGCAGGTCTACTTCTGTTATAGTAAGATCTGAACCAACATCAATTGTTGGAACTTCAGAAACTACTACATCGTTTATCGAGACTGCACCATTTCCTTGTCTACATATTGTAATCGCATATTCAGTTACACCCGTAGGAGCAACTATGCATAGAGAATTAAAATTGGAAGCGTCAAGAGCTCCTAAATTTTCCCAAGTTCCAGGATTGTTAGGATCTTCTTGAAACAGACAAGTGTTTCCTAAAACAGAACCACATCCTTGTCTAGGTGAAAAACAAAATTGAGCACCGCAATCACCTTGTGAAGCAGTGAGTCCAGTGAAAATAAAAGTTCCACAACCGCCTTTTGTATCTTCTCCATCAGAGTTTCCGATACAAAAATCATTATCAGTTGCTGAAATGTTGCTAACATCAATTTCCAGATACACTGGTAATCCATTCGCCGTCTCAAACCCAGGAGCAGCGTAGCTTGGTTCATTATTATTATTATTAGGGCAAGAGGTAATTTGACCTGATAAATAAAGCGTGAAATTTAAAAACAAAAAACATAAAGTTAATTTTTTTAAACTTATTAGAGTTGAATCTAAATTGAGTAAATGTTTGAAGTTCATTCTCGAAATATTTGTAAAGTGAAGAGAAAATTGGACTTCGGTAAATGGGAAAAACGATAAATGTTTAAATTAGGATAGGGGGTTTAAAAACTAAAAGTTTATGTATATATGATGTGGGAGGATTTGTAAAAATACAAAGCTCTCCATTCAAATACTAGTTTTAGTAAAATAATAACAGGTTATTTTAAAGAATTCTTTAAGCAAGATGCGTTGAATACCCAAAAGTTTTAGAATTTTATTCGATTTAGTCTATCCATATCTCTTTTATTGTCTTTCTCTTTAATGGAAGCGCGTTTGTCGTAGGCTTTTTTCCCTTGAGCAAGGGCGACGGTAAGTTTGGCAAAGCCTCTATCACTAATAAATAGTTTGTAGGGCACGATGGTCATACCCTTTTCTTTTACTTTTCGGAGTAACTTTTTAAGTTCAGTTTTCTGAAGTAAAAGCTTTCTTGTTCTTTTGGGTTCATGATTATTAATATTGCCAAATTTGTATTCTGCAATATTCATATTGTTGATAAAGAGCTCACCGTTTTTGAAATAACAATAAGCTTCCTTTAGGTTGGCATTTCCTGCACGAATTGACTTTATTTCTGTGCCGGTCAAAATAATGCCTGCATCATGTTCAGCAACAAAATGGTATTCGAATTTTGCTTTTCGATTGGTAATTTCAATTTTTCGGTTATCTGCTTTTTTCTTTGCCATATTACTGAACTCTTTCAAACTTCAAGGTCATCTCAATCGGTTGTTGATCCCGTGCCCCACTAACCAATGCCTCTATATTGTTAGTGTTTTTAAATCTATAAGATATAGTGTTGGGGAAATCGTGTTCTTTATTTTGAAATGTTATTTCATTCTCATTACAATTTATCATTTTAAAGCCGATTGTTTTCCCACCGTTTTGATCAAATACTTTGGCTTTATAAATAATCTCAGTTCCGACTTTTTCTATCGTGATTGTTTCTTTTTTAGCGCCCTCACCAGAATAAACAGCACCTTTAAAAGGATAACCATCAGATGGGTACCATTCTTCAAATTCTTCTGCATTATTCACTCGCCACTTACCCATCATTTTTTGAATATTCAATTTCGGGTCTACTGTGTTATAATCACTTGCGCAGCTAGCACAAAAAGCAATCAGAGCAAAGAACAATACTCCAGATTTTAAACTTAATATTTGACTAAATAGTTTCAACTATAATTTTTCTAATATAAAATTAGTCATGGCTGTATATAAATGATGACGCGTATTGCCTCCATAAATTCCATGATTTCTATTAGGATAATAATAGGTATCAAATTGTTTATCAGATGCAATCAATGCATTGGCCATTTCAACGGTATTTTGCCAATGGACATTATCGTCCGCAATTCCGTGCACCAAGAGATAATTTCCTTCTAATCCATCCGTGAAGTTGACTGGAGAATTATCTTTATAACCACTTGGATTTTCTTCTTCTGTTCTCATATACCTTTCAGTATAGATGGTATCATACCATTTCCAACTAGCTACTGGAGCTACTGCGATTGCTGATTTAAACACATCATTTCCTTTGAAGATACATAGACTTGACATGTAACCACCATAGCTCCATCCAAAAATACCAATGCGATCTTTATCTGCAAAATCCAAATTACCTAAATATTTTGCTGCTGCAATTTGGTCTTCTGTTTCATACTTCCCTAATTCTTTATAAGTCATTTTCTTAAACTCTTGTCCACGTGCACCTGTTCCACGATTATCTACACTCGCAACGATGTATCCTCTTTGCGCCAACATCTGAAACCAGATTCCATTAAAACCATCCCAACTATCTTGTACCGTTTGACTTCCAGGACCACCGTACACGTACATGAAAACTGGATATTTTTTCCCTTTTTCCATATTAGGTGGTTTGATCATCCACCCATTCAGCTTCGTCCCATCTGTCGTATTACAAGTGAAGAATTCTTTGTCGGAAATACCATACTCCTTTTTCTTGCGCTTCAGATCTGCATTGTCTTCAATCATTCGGACTTTAGCGCCTTCATTTTTGTAAACAATATAATTACCAGGTGTACTTACGCTAGAATGAGCATTGACAAAATAATCGAAAGTACTACTAAAGTCTCCTCGATTTGTGCCCGCTTCTTTTGATAGCATCTTTTTATTTTTTCCATTCAATCCAATCGCATACACTTCCCGTTGCATTGGTGATTTTTCAGCTGCTTGATAATAAATTTTATCTCTTTCTTTGTCGTAGCCATAAAATGAGGTAACATCAAATTTCCCTTTTGTAATCTGACGAACTTTCTTCCCTTTGACATTATAAAGATAGATATGATTGTATCCATCAACTTCACTTGTCCAAATAAATTCTTTCCCATTATCCAGGAATGTCAAATCATCTGTGATATCAATGTAGTAAGGATTTTCTTCTTTCAAAATTACAGCAGACTTACCTGAAGAAGCATTCGTCATCAACAATTCCAATTTATTTTGATGACGATTCATTTTATAGACACAGAGAATGTCCGGATTCTTCGTCCATTTAATTCTTGGAAAATAAGTGTCTTTTTCACTTCCTGTTTGCGCACCAATAACTTTACCTGTATTGAGATCATACAAATGTACTGTTACGGTTGCATTCGTTTCTCCTACTTTTGGATATTTAAAAGTTTCGTATTCAGGATATAATCCACCTTTAAAAAGGGTCATGGTAAATTCTTTTACTTCGGATTCATCAAAACGCATGAAAGCAATACGTTGACCATCTGGTGACCATTGAAAAGCACGTGCTAATGCAAATTCTTCTTCGTACACCCAATCAGTTGCACCGTTAATTATATTGTTAGATTTACCATCTTTTGTGATTCTGATTTCTTTATTCGTCACCAAATCCTTATAGTACATATCATTGCCTCTAACAAAAGCTACTTTATTTGCATCAGGAGAGAAGGTAGCATACCTTTGTTTGCCATCGGTTGAAACCGGAATCATTGTTTTTTTGTCTCTATCGAAAATATAAAAATTTGCTCTGGAAGAACGACGATAGATTTGTTCTCGCCCTGTTTCAATTAATAACTTTGATTCATCTTTTGAAAACTCGTAAGCTGAAAATTCTCCATCAAATCCATTTTCTTGAATATACTTATCTCCATTGAAAATATTTCTGGTTAATTTTCCTGTAGTCAAATCGTATTGATTAATTTCCTTTTCTTCCAAGCGCGTATAATGCTTTCCATCGTTTTGAAAATTAAATCCAGGAACTGATTTAGGATAAAAAGTATAATCCTTCCAGATATCGTCAAGGGTAATTTCCTTTTGACCAAATAGATTACCTACCAAAAGAAAAGTGAATAGTAAGAACAGTGAATTTTTCATTATAATAACAGGCATTTTTTTGTAAAATCTTATGTCGAAAATAGACATTTATTAGCTTAGATAACCTTTAAATAAGAAAGAATCGTATGGTTCACAGACAATTTTTGCTATTTTTAATCGCAATAATTAATAAATAGGAATTGTTATTTAAGTTCCATTTCCAAAATTCAATGAAAGGCCGTAATCCATTTATTTTCTTTATGTGTTTTTTATTTCTTTTTTCGTGCAGACAAGAGGAAGAAATTATCACGAATGAACATACCAATGTCATTGTCGACGATAATACGGCACCACCTTATAGTGAGGTCACAACTATTCAAATCAAGAATTATATCAACAAACTTTTTATTGATTTGATTGGTCGGGAACCCTTGAATGAGGAACTAGAAAACATCACGTCAACTTTAAAAGAAAATAATTTATCAGATGAGATTCGCCAACAAGTTATTGACGAGTTACACGGAAAAGATGAATATTTTTTTCGACTGCATCAAGATTTTTCTATCCGATTTATTGGGGGAGCTGATTCAGTTTATATCAGTGCATATATTGAACAAGAAGAATTTGAAAGAGATAATGCATTTGCATCAGGAAACATACCACTTGGTCAATACAAGCAATATGAAATTGATAAACTAGAATTGTTACTAAATGCAAGGACCGATTTTCAAGCTGCTGCGATTTCCATTAATGAGTATATGTATCGGATTGCTTTTAATGAAATTTATGACGAGATCAACATGGGTAGCGAAAATTTTGTTTTGAGTTGTTTTGAAAATTTCTTTAAAAGATTTCCAACGGATGCTGAACTAGTTGCAGCAGTCAACATGGTAGATGGATTTCCTAGTCAACTTTTATTAGTCGATGGAATTAACAAGCCAGACTTCTTAACCATTATGACAACCGCTCCCGGATTTAATGAAGGCTTAACGATTGATATTTTCAAGCAGTTATTAGCAAGAGACCCAAATTCTGTTGAGATGGTAGCAAATACCAACTTACTATTAAATGGAGCTACCTATCAATATATACAAAGTCGCTTATTGAAAACAGATGAGTATGCTGGTTTTTAAAAAAATTTGAAATGATTCACAAATTATTTTATTGGCTAATTTTCGCATCAACAATTACTTTGTTAGGGTGTGTTAAGGAAACTACTCTAACAACCAATCCGATTGTTGACAATTATGTTTTTGATGTAAACGGAGAAGCCATTTATCAATCAGGTCTTCAAAAAAATAAACAGAAATCTCCCGAGCAATATATTTCGATTCTTTATGCAAACTTATTTCAAACTAGCATACCAATTGAT
The DNA here is from genome assembly GCA_937928575.1 of uncultured Saprospiraceae bacterium. Classification (GTDB taxonomy): domain Bacteria; phylum Bacteroidota; class Bacteroidia; order Chitinophagales; family Saprospiraceae; genus CALDGQ01. The sequence continues at coordinate 5,798 of CALFWW010000016.1, forward strand.
GTATTAGGCGTGCTAGGGGAAGTGCGTGTTGCCATAGGAGATAAGCAAATGGCTAATGAATTAATATTAAATGGATTTGTTCATGAACCAGATGTTTTAATTTTATCCAACAACGAAATGAGAAACAACCTGGATGAATTTATTAATAATATTTACTTACGTTTTTTCCTACGTACTCCTACAGCTTATGAAAAATTTGAACTAAAGAAAATGATTGAAGAGGATAGCAATCTGACACCAGAACTTATTTATCAAGGATTTGCATTATCCAATGAATATCAATTCTATTAATTAATGAGCTTAACAAAAAATTATGAAGCGGCGTAAATTTTTAAAACAAGTATCGATGACTGCGGCGAGTAGTATCGTTGCTCCTTACATTTTGCCAAGTGGTCGACTTTTCGCTGCTTCTGGAACTCGGATTGCCAATCATGTTGTATTTGTATTGTTTGGAGGTGGGATTCGAAATCAAGAATCTGTTTCCCAACAATATTTAGCCAATCAAGGATTAACAACGGAAGGAAACATCATGCCCAATATGCTTGAAGGCGCGATGCCTACATCCAATTTGGTTTTTGATCCTTGGAATCCCGCAATTACCACCCCATTGAGTAAGCAAGGAACTTTATTCAAAGAAGTAAGATATGTGAGTGGGCCTACTGGTCACTATAATGGTCACACGGTTGCTATGACCGGGAATTATACAGAGACAGGTATCAACCTCGTCGCGAATCCTGAATTCCCGACTATATTTGAATATTATCGAAAACATTCTGACCCTGCAAAAGCAGCCATCAACTCTTGGTGGCTGTCTGAAGGATTGGGACCTTACCCATCCCTAAATTATAGTAGACACCCACTGTACGGCGCACAATATGGTGCCAATTATTTGAGACCAGCAAGTATTATTGGACAATCAGGATATGAACAATTTGGAAATGCAGAGTCCTATCAACCAGATGATGTGCAGAGAATTTTAAAAGTAAAATCATTGTTAGATAACAACTTCCATAAGGATGTCAGTGATCTTCCGGGAATTCAAAATACTCCTGAAGATCGCGAGCGAATCAAAAACTTTTTACTCCAAGAATTAGAAGATGCTGTCAATGGAAACTTTGATGTAGCTACTCCTACCAATACCTATGAAGGACTGACTGGCGATCTACTCAATATATCAAGTGCTTGGCATGTGTTGAGAGAATTCCAACCGGAGCTAACGGTGATCAACACGGTCAACTCAGATGTATGTCATGACTTATTTAGTTTGTCATTGGACTTCTTGCATCGTGCTGATTTTGGTATTGGGTGGTTGTGGAACAATATTCAGAATCACCCTGTTTTGGCAAATGACACGATTATGATTTGCATGCCAGAACACGGAAGGAACTTAGAAACAAATGCCTTAACCGACTCCAATGGTTTTGGAGCTTATGATCATACTGGAACTGATAATGCTCGACGAATTTTCACGCTAGTTGTTGGTCCACCTGATAAAGTAGTTCAGGATCAATCTCTGGGTAACCCAAACATACCGGTTGCAGAATCTATCGACGTGGTCCCAACGATTGCTAAGATATTAGGTTTTGAGGATCAAATACCTGCAGGAATGTTACCTGGTAGATTTTTAAATGAAGCGTTTATTTAAACAGAGAAATGAAATTTAATATTTGGATATTGATGGTTTTATGCTGCGTTGGTTGTTCAGAGATAACCAAGGAAAACAATATACCTACACCTGACCCTGATTTCAATCCTTATACGGATATTGACTATACAGGTGTAGATATAGAGGAACCTCCAATTGACCCAACTAGTTTTCTGGGTCTTCATAACAATATATTTTCAAACTCTTGCAATCAACCCGCTTGTCATGATGGAACCTTTGAGCCTGATTTCCGGACTGTACAAAGTGCGTACGCTTCTTTAGTCAATCACCCAATTACTAAAAATTATCCTGACAACCCACTTCCCTATCGAGTCACACCAGGATCAACTGAAGCTTCTATGTTGTGGCATCGATTGACAATGCACAATCCACCAAATTTTGAAAGAATGCCTTCAAGTGGCAACCCAATACCTCAAGAAGACTTAGACCATATTGAAGAATGGATTATGGATGGAGCCAAAGATATTTTTGATAATGAACCAGCCCAAAGTTCTTATCAACCCTGGTGGCGTGGCGTCATTGCTTGGTTGCCGGATAGCGGTAATTTCCGATTGGATACTATTCGCGAAAATATTGTTAATCCATTTTATGTGCCATTGGATCAAGATGTTACGATGCGATTTTATTTTCAGGATATTGATGAAATGCAGGATACTGTTTTTGGAGAAAACTTGACATTTAATAAATTGAAATTATCTAACAATGCATTTGATTTCACAGATGCTGTGGAACTGGATTTAACCGTTGAAGATCCGCTAACTACTTATTATTATTACAGTTCAGTTCCTTCAGCGGAGCCGATACTATATTATCATGAAGTCACTTTCAATCTGGAAGAACTGGGGTTTGAACCTGGAATTGTTTGGATGAGAACTTATGTACAAGACACGGATCATGACGAACCTACAGAGCTACCAACTTCTAAGACAGAATTTGTATATTTAACTCACTTTGCATTTTTTACAGATTGATGAAATTCCTACAAAAATACCTATTATTAATTTGCTTACTTGTTCTTATTCTAAGCTGTAAGAAAAAAACCACAACGATTGACACAGAACCATTGGGGGATATTTCAGTTATTCCTGAAATTGAATTGTTAGAAGTTGTTCCGCTAGTTGTTGTCCAATATGAAGATTCTATTTCTTTCAAAATAAAATATACTGACGGAGATGGAGACTTGGGAGAACAAGATCCTGACATCAACTCTATTTTCCTAATCGATAATCGCGCACCTAATGATCTAGTATTTGGTTTTCATCTTTCTCCTCGTACACCACTAGAAAGCGATATCGCTATTCAAGGAGAATTGGAGGTGATTCTAAATAACACCATTTTAGTAGATGATGGCTTGGGAAGTGAGACTACGACGTTTTCTATTTATATCTCTGACCGCTCCGGTAATTTAAGTAATGTAATAGATTCACCAACCATTACGGTAAATCCCTAACAATTAAGGTGGATCTAAAAATTGGTGGTTATATAAAATTTAAAATAACAAATGTTTTGAACTTGGAAGTTTTAAGGTCCTATCAAAATGAAGATCTCGTTCTGATGTAAAAACCAGTTTCTCCAATGTGATTAAAACTATATTCAAGATTGATCAAAAAGTTATTGAATAGAATAATATCTAGTCCAGGCCCACCACCTGTAAGCATTTTGTTGGTAAAAGTATTGGTTTCTTTGTAGGTTGGTTCGTTGACATAGCCCGCATCGAAATTAGCAGCTAATGAAATTTGAACACTCATTTTTTTGAATTGATATAAAGGCATCCATTTTTCGAAATCAAAAGTTTGTTTAAATACTTGGTAACGTAGTGAAGATTTCCACAACAAAAAATCAGTTCCATCTTGTACATATAATTCATAACCACGGATCGCATCATCCCAATACCCCAAACCTGTGTTATTGGCGAAAGCAACTCTATTTCTCATCAAATTTGCTTTAGCTTTAAAACGGATCGCCGATGTTAAGTTTTTTGTAATCGGATAGTAATATTGAAATTCAATAAACGTTGATAGATTGTTATAATCGTTATATATTCCTAGTCCTTCTTTCTTAATATTGAACTCGAAGAAGTATCCTTTTTCGGGATACAACTGAAAAACTCTTTTATCAATTTTTAAGTCATAATCAACCATAAAAAAACGAATCCCACTTTCTCCTTCTCCAAAATAATCTGGATTTAGTTCTTTGGTCAAATAATCACTTCCTCGATTGTGATGAAATTCTATGTTGGCAGCATGATATCCGAAAAGTGCAGGTCGGAAATTAAATCGCAATCCAGTTCTGAATCTCTTTAAAATTATTTCCTCATTTTCATTAATTCCGAAAAGCGTTTTGTTATCAATCGTAATATAACCAGTTTCTTTTTTTTCAGAATAGAAGATAAATGCAGCGGCACCAAAAGTTTGATTTTTATTTAAATAAGGAAGTGAGTATTGTGCTTCTAGTGATCGCGTATATCCCCATTGTAAGAACAGTTTTAGTGGATCTCGGTTTCCTGTTAAATTAATGTGAGATAAACGAGCTCCATAATTTACCCGTTTCAAATCGCGATTTTGTTCAGTCCACCAAACATTAAAATTACGATCAGCTAATTGAAAGAGCGGCCTTGTATAAATATACCAGTTTTCGATTACATCAATGAGCATAATGCCTTTCTGAATACTCACATTGACCTCATTGAACAAACTAGTATCAAGTAACCTTTTTTGTATGCTGTTGAGTTCTGATTGCTGATCGGAAATTGAGATTGAATCTCCGATGACATAGCCTATTTCACGAAGAATAATATTATTGTTCGTCCTTTTATTGCCAGAAGTTTGAATCCCATCAATAACAATGTATTCAATTTTATTTTGTCCAATTAGAAAATTGGAACAAAATAAAATTGAACTTACAAGGATTAATCTAATAATCAAGTGACGATTTGTAGTTTAGCAAATTTGAGCATGATTTTTCTTTGAGGATTTTCAACACCTTTGAAAAATATGGTCGCCACTCTATTACGAGGAGTCCCATCGATACTCAAAACTTTTCCTTCCCCAAATTTCATATGCATAATTTTCATACCGACCTGAATATCTTCTACTGGGCTAGCCTTGAAAGTAGCAGGGTCCACCATCAATCCTGCAACTCCCGCTGTTCGTCTGCTTTTCTTAAAGTTCCCCATTACACCCGATCTCATTTTTTCCTTTGTGTTTTGACGAACAGGAATATCACTATCTATATTTTCATTTGAAATTTCTTCCAGGAAACGACTTGGTTGATTGTAGGCCATCTTTCCAAACTTGTAACGCGTATTTGCATAAGACAATGTCAAGAATTCCTCCGCTCTTGTGATAGCCACATAAAACAATCTTCGTTCTTCGGCGATATCATCCTGACTTTCCATCGACATAAAAGAGGGAAATAATTGTTCCTCCAAACCTACTACAAAAATAGATCTAAACTCAAGACCTTTTGCAGAGTGGACTGACATCAAAGTAATATAATCGGTGCTAGCTTCAGCTTGATCAAAATCTGTAAGAAGTGCAATATTTTGAAGATAAGAGGATAAGGATTTGTCTCCACTATTATCAGCACCAACTTCATCATTTTCAACAAAATCTTTGATACCGTTTAGTAAGGAGTTTAAGTTTTCAAAACGTCCTAATCCTTCTGGAGAGGTATCACTTTTTAGTGAATCATAGACACCTGATTTTTTGGCAATTTCTGAAGCAATCGTATACGCATCATCTGTCTGTGCTTTCTTGGCAGCGATGGTAATCATTTGTTGAAAACCGATGATGGTGTTTTTGGTTCTAGTAGGTAGTTTTATTTTATCAAACGCATTCCATAAAGTTTCGCCAGCAGCATTTGCGAAGTCGACCACTTTTTGCAAAGTCGTGTTTCCGATTCCTCTTTTTGGATAATTAATGACTCTTTTTAATGCCTCTTCATCTTTAGGATTAATTACCAATCGCAAATAAGATAATAAGTCTTTTACTTCTCTTCTTTTATAGAACGAGAGACCACCAAATACTTTATAGTTTAAATTGTAACGACGCAGATATTCTTCAAAAATTCTTGACTGTGCATTGGTTCTGTATAGAATTGCAATTTCTTTGTTAGATAAATGGTGTCTGTTCTTATGTTCAAGAATCGTATCAGCAATTCGTTTACCTTCTTCCGTATCTGACAACGCTCGAATCACTCGAATTTTTGTGCCCTCCACTTTATCCGTCCAAATCTTTTTCTTGATTTGTTTTTTATTAAAAGTAATTACATCATTTGCTGCTTGAACAATGTGATGAGTCGAACGATAGTTTTGTTCTAATTTATACGTTGTAAGATTTTTAAAATCCTTTTCGAAATTGAGAATATTTTGAATCGTCGCTCCACGGAAAGCATAAATACTTTGAGCATCATCACCTACTACACATATGTTGTTAGGACTTTTGTCATAAGTGACCAGTTCTTTCAAAATACCATATTGCAGTTGGTTGGTATCTTGAAACTCATCTACCATCAGATATTTAAATCGCTCTTGATATTTCTTTTTAATCTCAGGCTCGGAAACTAATAATCTGTATAATTGATATAACAAATCATCGAAGTCCATTGCATCCGCTTTTTTGCACTTCGCGGTATACTTTTTATAGATCGCATGAAAATGTAACCGATTACTTTTTCGATCCGCAGCCATCATGTTTTCATTGGTCTCATAACTTGAAGGTGGGATCAAACTTGATTTACATTTTGAAATCCGAGCGCCTACTCCATTCACATTATATTGTTGAGGATCGAGGTTCATTTCTTTGATAATTCCTTTGATCACACTACGCGAATCATCTGTATCATAAATAGTGAAGTTGGAAGTGTAACCAATTTTGTCCGCTTCGTAGCGAAGTATTCTAGCGAAGATCGAGTGAAAAGTTCCTGCCCAAACTTTGTTTCCGCTCTCCCCTACAACATTAGTAATACGCTCCTTCATTTCCCGAGCGGACTTGTTGGTAAATGTCAGTGTTAGGATATTCCAGGGAGCGACACCTGTTTCAATCAAGTGTGCAATCCGATAAGTCAATACACGTGTTTTACCAGAACCAGGGCCGGCGATTACCAGCACTGGTCCTTCCGTATGCGTTACTGCCTGGCGTTGCACATCATTTAACTCATCTAAGTACGTTTTCCCTTCTGACATTTAATTTGGTTTTGTGGTTATGCGTTTTCCGATTCCAGTGCTTCCCAATATTCTACTGCTCTTCTAGTATGAGGAATACAAATCGATCCTCCAACTAAATTAGCAATTGAAAATACTTCGTAGATTTCATCCTTAGTTACTCCCAGTTCGTAGCAAGTACCGATGTGATATTTGATACAATCATCACATCTCAGCACCATGGATGCTACCAATCCTAGTAGTTCTTTTGTTTTGGTAGTTAAAGCACCATCTTGATAAGCTTGGTTGTCCAAACTAAAAAAACGTTTGAGTACTTTATTGTCTTGTGCTAGAATTCGCTCGTTCATTTTCAAGCGATATTCATTAAATTCTTTGACTATTGACATAAGATTTTTTTTTTAAACTGAATCTCTGTTTTTGGTTCTCCAGATTGAGATTAGCATCCGAATTGGAAAGAAGACCGCGGTGATAATACTACCAACTCCAAAGAATAGCATTTCTGTTCGTATAAATCTAATTAACCAAGGTTTATTTGTGAAGTTCATACCGGTCATAAATTCATCCATACTTTTTTCATCCAAGTACGTTTGGAATAAATTGAGTTGATATATCAGAAAAAAGATGAAGGGGATCGATAAGAATATGAGTGCTATTTTTACCAATTGTTTTTTTGCAATCAATGAATGTTTGAGAAAGAACAGATGTCTTGTCAATGTGATGAATGCGATGATAAAAACGATATTTTGAATGAGGAATGGGTAATCATCCACATTGGAAATAATCGGATAGAGAACTGCGCCAAGGACTATGAAGGTGACTATCCACCAGACGAGTTCCAGACTTAATAAAAGATTTGTTTGTTTTGCCATAATAGTATTGATGGCGTAAAAATAAAAAAAGCCCGGCAGTCAAAAGACTAACGAGCTTTTTTAAAATAGGTTGGCAACGACTTACTCTCCCACATAAATGCAGTACCATCAGCGCTGAGGGGCTTAACTTCTCTGTTCGGAAAGGTAAGAGGTGGAACACCCTCGCTATAATCACCAACGACTCTTGCGTTCCCTAGGGAACAATATTTTTGACAACACTGAAAAAATAGTAATTAATTAATCTATTAACTCTAGGTTATAGTTTATGATTACTGATGACATAATAAATTATGTTATCGGTAATAAAGAAATCAAAGAAAAAAAAGAAAGCATTCGGGTAATTAGTACTACTCGGCTCCATACATCACTGCACTTCCACCTATAGCCTATCAACGTGGTCATCTTCCACGACCCTTTTAGCCCGAAGGCAATAGAATATTCATCTTAAAGACGGCTTCGTGCTTAGATGCTTTCAGCACTTATCCGTTCCGAACATAGCTACCCTGCGATGCAACTGGCGTCACAACAGGTGCACTAGAGGTTCGTCCAACTCGGTCCTCTCGTACTAGAGTCAGATCTTTTCAATATTCTTACGCCCGCAACAGATAGGGACCGAACTGTCTTGCGACGTTCTGAACCCAGCTCGCGTGCCACTTTAATGGGCGAACAGCCCAACCCTTGGGACCTTCTCCAGCCCCAGGATGTGACGAGCCGACATCGAGGTGCCAAACC
>CALFWW010000017.1 GCA_937928575.1 uncultured Saprospiraceae bacterium
AGTATAACCAGTCAAGAAACATATGAACAAGCCGAGTACGCCATCGTCATCCACGGAGGGGCAGGAACTATCCTCAAAAAAAACATGTCGGACGAAAAAGAAAAGTCAATCAAAGTAGTATTGAATAAAGCATTGTCGATAGGTGAGGAGATATTGAAAAATGGAGGAAGTAGTTTGGATGCCATTACCAAAACCATAATGTTTTTAGAAAATTCTCCACATTTCAATGCGGGGAAAGGAGCAGTTTTTACCAACGCAGGCACCAACGAATTAGATGCTTCTATCATGGATGGGAAAACTCAAAATGCGGGTGCTGTTGGTGGGGTGTCTATTGTTAAAAATCCGATTACAGCAGCCAGAGCAGTGATGGAAATTTCGGATCATGTAATGCTATCGGGAAAAGGCGCTGATCAATTTGCTAAAGAACAAGGTCTTGAAATTGTAGATAACAAATATTTTCACACCGATCGTAGATGGGAGTCTCTCCAAAAAGCCTTGGAAAGAGATCGCAATAGTGAAATCCTAATTCAAAAAAATTCCAGTTCCTATTTCGGAACGGTAGGAGCGGCTGCATTAGACAAAAATGGAAATTTAGCAGCTGGTACTTCCACAGGAGGTATGACCAATAAAAAATACAATCGAATCGGCGACTCCCCAATCATTGGTGCTGGAACGTATGCTAATAACAATACGTGCGCAATTTCTTCCACAGGACATGGAGAGTATTTTATTCGTTACGCTGTGGCTTATGATATTTCTGCAATGGTCGAATATGCTGGTAAACCATTTGTTGAAGCTGCCGATTATGTCATTAATCAAAAGTTGAAAGAGAATGGTGGTACGGGTGGTGTCATTGGTTTGGACAAGTATGGAAATGTGGCGATGCCTTTTAATACGGCTGGTATGTATCGTGGGTATGTGAAAGATGGTGAGCGGGAGGTATTGATTTATAAATAAGAATAAAGCTCCAGTCGTGAGTACGTTGTTTTTTACACAGAGGTCGCAGAATTGAGAACGCGGTTTTTTCACACAGATAGCGCAGATTAACACGGATGGAGAACGTCAGATTTTTAGCTAAAAAAAATCATCCTAAAAGCACGTAAGGTACCAGTGTTAATCCGTGTCATCTGTGTGCCCAATACATGTCCTCAATTCTACTAAGTTATCCGACTAGCAATACTACGATTTAAACAGCAGATTCCAACCGCTTACAAACCCCCATTGTAGCAGCCACCGTAGCCAAAGGAGGTCCAATAATAAATCCAATCCCAACCATCAACAATCCAAGAAACACAACACCATTTCCAATCGCAAATCCACGACTTCTTTTGACAAACCGACTGGATTCTTTAACATTAAAATGACGTTCTAGGGTGTAGTCCATATTTCCGAATCCAGCATAATAAGATTGAACTAAAAAGATAAGTGCAGTCGTAAATGGAGCAAGAATAGGGATCAATCCAAAAATAAATAGACCCGCTACAAAGAATAATTCCTTGATGATATTTTTTAAACTAACACGAATCCCACGGATGATATCTTGAACTGCTTTTCCAGCGGCAAAAGGCTCGTCTAGGGATTTGCCTGTTAAGTGTTCTTCTACTTTTTGAGAAAGTGGGGTCATGAAAGGGGAGACGATAATTAAAATCACATATTTGTAAATCAGTAATCCCAAGACTCCGGTTAATAAACCACTAAAGACGGTAGCTACTTTTGTCAACAATGAAAATCCGCGTTCCCAAGGATACCAGGAAATTAACCAACCACCGATATTATCTGAAATAGAATAAGCACCGAAAATGATGGAACCACCAAATAGCACACTAAGTAATGCCGGCATCATGGCGTACTTCCAAAGTTTTAGTTTGGAAATTAAGGAGAATGCTTTTAGGTAAGAGGTGATGCCTTCGATGAATCCTGTTAGCATAGGAGGAAATTTTCTTTTTTGAATAAAGAAAGAGGATTTAGAATAATGAATATCGAATATCGAACAAGGAATGTCGAATTTCGAAGTTGAGCTCGCGAGACCTTACGTGAGCTCGCGTGCGCACTTCAACATTCGACATTCTGCGGTTCGATATTCGATATTCATTTTATCCTTTACGTATTCGCCGGCTTCTTCTTCCTTCTCGTCTTAAACAGCTCAACCAACTGCTTATCCGTCATAAATCCTAATTCTTTGAAAGTCGCAACGACAAACTTCTTGATGTCTTGATAATCACGTCCACGTTTGTCGATATATTTTTTCAACAACTTGCGGATGTAAACCATACACATATCTTTGATATCCTGATTGAATTGTTGGTTACCAAAAATTTCCATATAGGGTGCAAAGTGTTTTGAAATCTCAAACATTTCAGAATAAGAATCCACATCCAGATTTTTGAAAAAACGATTGAAATTATTGAAGATAGATTCCCGGACAGATCTATTGATAATAGAAACCCCTTCATAGTTGTTGTAAAAAACACGAACGGCTTCAACGGCTTCTTGGTGTACATAACCTTTTGTGCTAACTATATTCATCAACTTGTAGAAAGCACCGATTTGATCTTCAAAACCTTGATCGATATAACCTAAAACATTTGAATCCGCATCTCCTTTAAAGTAGAGATTTTGCTCATTTAAAGTTAATAAGTAGTGAAACCATTGTTCACTAAATTCTGGTTGTTCTTTACGGCAAGCGTTGAAAGTTGCAGAAAGTTTGGACTTGTCCGCAACATCGAAAAATTGGAAGTACAAAGCCATCAACTCCAAATGTTCTTGCATTCCTTTGAATTCCGGATTGTTGATTAAACCTTCCAAATGTGGATTCAACGACGTATTGTTATATTGACCACGAATTCGATCCATCAAAAACAACTTCAAGTCTGGAAACATGATTTGCATCTCACTTTTATTCTGAGGAATAATGGCTGAGAAGTAATTTTCGTTTCTAAATTGATTCTTGTATTTTGAATAAACAGCAGCGCGTTGTCGCGGATCTTGAAAAGCCATATTTTTTTGACCTTGCAAGAAATACTTGATTTTTTTATTGCTGATTTCATTCAATAAGTTGGTAATCCAAATATCACTACTCATTGCAAAACCCACTTGTACCGTTTGGCCAATACGTTGTTTGATAATATCAAAATTGGAAGAATTGACAATGGTCATTAAAATTTTCTTGAAATGACTTTGCGGCAACGTATATCTGTGATGCTCATTGATCTCACCTCTCAAAACAGAGAAACCAAGAATACGAGGTAAAAACATCCCTTCTAATTTATCGTCCAAACAAGCTTCTTCAAAAGCAAATAATTGTAGCGGTTTGTCAGTAGCAATCTCTTTATGTAATTCATAGATTTGAGGTTCGAATTCTTCACGCAAAGCGGTGTAAAATTCATCCTCTTCTTCATCCAAATATTTTTCTAAATTTTCAGATTTTTGGATGGCATCGGCAATTGCATCCAATCTAGTTTTATAACCTGCTTCTAAAGCTTCCATAATATTGTTCTTTTTTAAAGGAAACCTAGTAAAACAATTAAGCTTTACTAGGTTCTATAAATACAAATTTTTATTTCTAATCGAATCCAAATATAAGAATAATCCCTCATAAATGAAAATGAAAAGCCTGCACATCAACAAGATGTACAGGCTTTATATTCATTTGAATTTTAGCTTATTTCTTTTTTCCACCGTCTAGCTCATCTTGCCACTTCTTCAACTCGTCCCAATCACCTGCAGCAGCCATCTTAGCTTGCTTTGGCCAAGTAGAAGGATCAGCCATTCCGAAGTTACCTTCAGCAGCATCTAAAATTCCTTTTATTTTTTCAGGTGTACTCATTGAAAGTACAGTGTAACTTGTAATTCCACCAGCTTTTAAAGCCGCATCCATCTTTGGACCGATACCTTCAATTTTTGTCAAATCAACCGCATTTGAATCAAAGCCATCCACGCCACCAATAATTCTTTCAGAAGTGGTTACCGTTTCTGTTGTTTTTAAATCAACCGCTTTTGCAACTTCCTCTTTTTTTACTTCTGCTTTAGGAGCTTCTTCTTTTTTCGGTTCTTCTTTTTTCACTTCTGCTTTAGGAGCTTCTTCTTTTTTCGGTTCTTCCTTTTTCACTTCTACTTTAGGAGCTTCTTCTTTTTTCGGTTCTTCCTTTTTCACTTCCGCTTTAGGAGCTTCTTCTTTTTTCGGTTCTTCCTTTTTCACTTCAGGAGCAGGTGCATCTGCTTTTGCTTCTGGAGCTGGCGCATCTGCAGCAGCATCCGCTGCACCCAATTCAGAAGATTCTTTTTTAACGGAAGGAGCGACGGTTCCATCCGCAACTGCTTTCAACCAATCTTTCTTTTTCTGAATTGCTTCTGCACGACGTTCTGCCACTCTTGCTTCTTTCTTATCAATCCAAGCTTGGTACATTTCCATTGCTTTTTCTTCGTTAAAAGAACCTTTAGCAACACCACGCATCAAGTGTCTACGATACATGACACCTTTAAACTTCAGCATTGCACGAACGGTATCGGTAGGCTGTGCCCCCTTTTCCATCCAATCATATGCTTTGTCTCTGTCCAGATCAATAGTTGCTGGAACAGTCATCGGGTTATATACACCAATCTTTTCTATGAAACGACCGTCTCTCGGTGAGCGAGCATCGGCGATTACGATGTGATAAAACGGTTTCTTTTTGCGTCCATGACGCTGGAGTCTAATCTTTACTGACATAATATATTAAAGTTAAAATTTATTTGGCTCAACCATACCTGCTTAATTCGATAAAACGAACGTCAGGATTTCAACACGAGTGCAAAGGTAAGGAATTTTATTGGATAAAAAAGAGTGATTTGAATTGTTTATCATAAAATCAAATCTATATCTATTAGGTAATATTAATAAGTCGTTGTTCCAGTTTTCACAAATTTGTCCTTATTTTCATCAAAAAAAAACGAATCCACCTATCATGAGAAAACTATTTAGTTACTTTCTTTTGTTGCTTCCAGCTACGCTATTAATTGCACAAACTGATCAGCCGTCAGCAACTCCAGCAGCTGATCGCCTTCAATCCTACGAAAAGAGAAAACAACTCAAAGAAAATTCAACAGTTGGAAATATTCCATTTACTTCTGTAGGACCTACTGTTTTTTCTGGGCGCGTGACGGATATCGATATTTCTCCGGAAGATCCTACTCATTTTTATGTCGCATATGCTTCAGGTGGATTATGGAAAACGGAAAGTAACGGAACGGATTTTACTCCTTTATTTGACGACGAAATTGTCATGACCATTGGAGATATTGCCGTCAATTGGGAGGAGGATATCATTTGGATTGGGACAGGGGAGAATAATTCAAGTCGCTCGTCGTATGCTGGTGTCGGGATTTTTAAAAGTACGGATGGTGGAAAAACATGGGAACATAAAGGTTTGCCAGAAAGTCATCATATCGGGCGCATTGTGTTACATCCGACCAATCCTGATATTGCATGGGTAGGTGTTTTAGGACATTTGTATTCTCCATCCAAAGAAAGAGGTGTCTATAAAACAACTGATGGGGGTGATACTTGGACACAAACTTTATTTGTAAACGAAAATGCAGGCGCGGTTGATTTGATCATCGATCCTGAAAATGAAGCAACCTTATATACGGCAATCTGGGAACGAACGCGTCGTGCATGGAACTTTACAGAATCAGGTGTGGGTTCTGGTATTTACAAATCTGTAGATGGAGGCGAAAATTGGGAGTTGCTGACAGAAAAGGGTAGTGGTTTTCCAACTGGTGAAGGAGTGGGGAGAATTGGATTGGATATTTACAAAAAAGGAGATGTCACGCATGTGTATGCACTGTTGGATAATTATGATCGACGAGAAAAAACAGATAAGGATAAAGAAGATGGATTGACAAAAGAAGAATTGAAAACAATGTCAAAAGCAGCTTTCTTGAAATTGGATGAAGCGAAACTAAATGCTTATTTGCAGGACAATAATTTTCCGAAAAAATACAGTGTTGAGAAGGTCATTAAATTGATTAAAAAAGACAAGATCGAACCGATTGCATTGGCTGAATATATTGAAGATGCGAATAGATTGTTATTTGATACACCGGTGAAAGGAGCGGAAGTGTATCAGTCGACAGACGAGGGTAAAACATGGACTAAAAAGAATTCAGAATATCTAGACGGCGTTTACAATTCTTATGGCTATTATTTTGGTCAAATTCGGATTTCGCCACACAATCCAGAGAAGATTTATATTATGGGGGTGCCGATTTTGAAATCTGAAGATGGTGGTGATAATTGGGTGTCCATAAACGGAGACAATGTGCATGTCGATCATCACGCGATTTGGTTGAATCCCAATCGAGACAATCATTTAATTATCGGAAATGACGGCGGAGTCAATATTTCTTATGACGATGGATATACGTGGACGAAGTGTAATACACCTCCAGTTGGACAATTTTATGCTATCAATGTGGACCTGAAAGAGAACTATAATATCTACGGTGGTTTGCAAGATAATGGTGTTTGGATGGGGTCGAATAATTACAGAGCAGGCAAACGTTGGCATAATACTGGAAAATATCCTTATCAAGAAATAATGGGCGGTGATGGGATGCAAATAGAAATTGACACCAGAGATAATAACACGGTTTATACAGGCTATCAATTCGGGAATTATTATCGGATCAACGTCGCCAAAGATGATAGCAAATATCTGACACCTAAACATGAACTAGGAGATCGACCACTTCGTTGGAATTGGCAAACACCCATTCAATTATCAAGGCACAATCAGGATATCTTTTATATGGGTTCCAATAAAGTGCATCGCTCCATGAATCAGGGAGATGATTTTGAAGAAATTTCCGGTGACCTAACCAATGGTGGGATCAAAGGAGATGTTGCCTATGGAACTATTACAGATATCCACGAGTCTTCATTGAAATTCGGATTGATCTATGCCGGTACAGATGATGGTAATGTGCACGTCACTAAAGACGGGGGAAATAATTGGACACCAATAAATGACAACTTGCCAGAAAAAATGTGGGTCACGCGAGTCAATGCTTCTCAGCACGAAATGTCTCGAGTCTATTTATCCATGAATGGGTATCGCTGGGATGATTTTAATAGCTATGTTTTTAGTTCTGAAGATTATGGAAAAACATGGAAAAAAATCGGAACTGACCTACCAATGGAGCCGGTCAATTGCATTATCGAAGATCCGGTAAATGAAGCGATCATTTATGTTGGTACCGACCATGGATTGTACGTGTCAATGAATCAAGGAATTTCATTTGAACTGATGTATAACAATTTACCTGCAGTTGCAGTTCATGATATTGTCATTCATCCTGTGACCAATGAAATGATTGTCGGTACGCATGGACGCTCCATTTATAAAGCGGATATGAGCATTCTCCAACAACAAACTGATGAGATCAGAAATCAAGCGCTTTACGTTTACGATATTCCAACAAAAAAATACTCCGGTCGATGGGGTAGCCAGTGGGCCTCATGGGCAGAAGCAAACGAGCCTACAATCAGTATTCCAGTCAACACCAAGTCTAGTGGAGATGTAACGGTAACAATCAAAACATCAACTGGAAAGAAGTTAACTGGTTTTTCTGTAGATGTTGGCAAAGGAGTAAATTACATCGAATATGATTTGACAATTGATGCATCAGCGATCAAAACCTTAGAGAAGTATGTAAATGAAGACAGTAAAGAACCAATAAAAGTAAAAAAAGCAGACAATGGACAATTTTATCTATTGCCTGGTAAGTATATTGTTGAAGTTAATAATAAAGAGGGTGCAGAAAGAACTGAATTAGAGATTATAAATTAATGTTTTGGTTGAATGTGACTTTTTTGTTTAATGATAAAAGTGCATTTAGTTCCAATGCCAAGTTCGCTATCTAAAATAAAAGCACTATCAGTCATACTAGCAATTGCATTTATTTTTGCGAGCCCCATGCCGATACCTCCTTCGTTTTTATCGTGTCTATAAAAAGGTTGTTTAATTTTATCTTTCGTAACTTGGGAAGTAAGATCCATTCCAACACCGTTATCTTCAATGATTAATGCAATCTTATTCCCTCTCAACTCTTTTGTGCTTACTGTAATTTGTAAATTTGGAACATTTTTATTGTGCTCAAACGCATTACTCAACAATGCTTCTACAATTGTGTTTAAATATGACTCGTTAAATTTTATATCGTTTATTGATAATTCTTCAGTGATAGATTGATCGAGCTGATCATAGTTTGGTGTAAGTTTACAACGCATTTGTTGTAATAATTCAACGATAGATATGGACTGTATTTCGACGTAAGAAATTGTATAGATATCCATCAGTTCAATGAAACCATTGATGATGTTTTCCATTTTATAACTAGCCTCATTCATCAAAGTTAGTCCTCTTTTCAAATGGTCTTTGTCTTGCGAACGCTGAAGCAGTTGAGTATAACTTCGGACGACAAAAAGCGGAGATTTCAGATCATGTCCCAAAGTATGGCAGGTACTATACAAAAAGTTTTTGGGTATACTGAAAGGAACAGGAACAACATCATTTTTTGAAACGATATCGTCATTGTTTTTTAAAACTGTGCTTTTAGAAGAATGTTTAACTGGCTTACTCATGCTCTTTTTAATTTGCATTATTCAAAATAAAAAGCTTTCTCAAAGAATGTCAGTTATCTTCTAATGTGAACTCATACAAGCTTTTACTGATTTTATTTTAGACTGCTCGTGCGCCTAAATAAACTTGTCTGATTACTAAAATTCGATTTTGCTCCCTAAGCAAATCATTAGTTTCTTTAAGTATTTGTATCCTATCTTTAATAGTCCTAAGTGGTTTTTGTTTTAAATAAGATATTTCCGTTCTAATACTTTTTAATCTCAATTGCAATGAATAATACTCTTCACTCGACATGGGTCTAAAAATTAATAGTTTAATAATATGTTATTATTTGGGGTAATATTTGTGTTTCAAAATAAATGCCAAATACATAAAAT
Source organism: uncultured Saprospiraceae bacterium (assembly GCA_937928575.1). Classification (GTDB taxonomy): domain Bacteria; phylum Bacteroidota; class Bacteroidia; order Chitinophagales; family Saprospiraceae; genus CALDGQ01. The sequence goes on from CALFWW010000017.1 coordinate 8,999, forward strand.
TTATTATAATTTAATAAACAAATACAGTTTTTTTAGCCTTGAAATTGCACAACTTCTTTACGTTAAAATTAATTTTTCACAATCAATTTTTACGCTTTTGTTATGGAGATTTCTGAATACGTTTACCTTATTTTTTGGGGGAGAAAGTCAAACGGTTACAGTTATAAAAATAACAAATGGTATAATCTAAAGAAAATTATTGAGGTGGAAAATAAGAATTATCCGGGTCTTGCTATTTTCTCTGATGTTTCTAAATAAGGGAGTATGGTATTTTGATAAGTACTTTCATCAAATGGCTTGGGTATAAAATCAGCTACACCGCTAATAGATTTTGCTCTATTGATTTCTGATGAATCAATAGAAGTGCTGTAAATAAATAATAGGGTACTGCTGTGTTTTTGAAGATACTTTATACCGTAAATTTCAGCGAATTCGAAGCCATTCATTAGAGGCATATTAATGTCGACAACTATGACTTCTGGATATTTTTCTTCTGGGCAATTTTCTAAATATTGAAGACCTTCTGCAGCTGAATGTATAAATACAGGATCCAATGGAAGCTCAGTCATTTCTATTAACAATTTTAGATATTTCACTTCTGTGTGAGAATCATCGATAAATAGAATTCTCTTCTTCCGTGCTGCCTGCTTCATAATTTTTGATCTTATTACTTAAATAAACGGTGAAAGTAGTTCCTTTTTGGAGTTTACTGTCTACTTCGATTTTTCCACCACTTTTTTTGACAACGTTATTGATGATACTTAATCCGATACCAGTTCCTTCACGTTCCAAAGTCAATCTTTTAAAAGGTTGAAAAAGAAAGTGTCCATAACGGTTTAAATCAATGCCAATTCCATTGTCCCCAATATTAATTACTGTGTAAGATTCATTTTGTTTCACAGAAATATTGATTTTTAGTTTACGGTCATATGAACGATATTTAATGGCATTACTGAGCAAATTATAGAAAATACTTGTCACGTAAGCGCGTACATAATGAACCGATATATCTTTAGGAATTTCCATTATTACCTCAGCATCAATTTCATTTAATTCCTTATTCATTTGGTCTAAGACTTCACTTGTGACATCATAGATATGGATGTTTTGAGCGACTCGATTGTTATTCTTCTGAAAATCAATCATTTCTATCAACCCATTGAGTGTCTTTTCGAGTCTATTGATACAAGATCTCATTTCTCCAAACACATTTTCCTTTTGTTTCTCTTTTCTGAGTTTTGGATATAAGGCCATCATTCCCTGAATTTGCGTAATTGGTGCTCTTAAATCATGAGCTGCACCATGGACGAAACTATCCAAATAGCTGTTTATTTCTCTTAGTTCAGTATTCCTTACAGCCAATTCTTCTGATCGTGCGAGCACTTGCTTTTCCAGGGAAACCCCCATTTCTCTTAGTTCTAGTTCTTTTAATTTCACTTCCGTTACATCTCGCATAATGATAGCCAAGCATCGAATATCATCCTGAATTATGACTGGTGTGACAGATGCTAAAAACCAGTGGGTTTCATTATCTTGATCTACGTTTTCAAAGTGGAAATAACTGGATGGTTCTCCATCCATCACTTGTTGTATAGAAGCTTTCAAGATTTCCTCATAAGGACGCGGCATGATGGACAGCATTGAAACACCAATTATTTCTTCCTTTGTAAGATTCCCAAACCCTACATTCGATGAGGTAACCTTATTCTGTTTATCAATTAGTAAAATGCTATCTGATGAATTATCAAAAACGGCTTGATAGGTTTTACCGACTTCCTCCAACTTATAATGTGCCTTTTTGATTTCATTGATTGGTATGAAAGTTAGAACAGCCCCGTCCACTTGGCCTGCATCAGTTCGATAAGGGAGTACCCTTAGCAAATAATGATTGTTACGATCATCTGTTACTTCTTTTTCAAAAACGACCAATTGACTGACTACATTTTTTATTTCCTTGTAAATATCTTTGTTTAAAGTGGAATTTGTAAAACTCATGATAGGTCTTCCCACATCTCCTTCTAGAAGATCAAATTGTTCGGTTATGGCTGGTGTAAATCTTCTGATATTTAATTCACGATCCAAAAAGATACTTCCGATTTCTGTACTATTCAGTAGATTGTCAAGATCATTGGTAGTTGTGATCAATTGATTCACTTTATTTTGTAACTCTGTGTTGACGGTGTACAATTCTTCATTTACAGATTGCAATTCCTCATTGGTACTTTGGAGTTCTTCATTGGCTGCCAACAATTCTTCATTTGAAGATTGTAATTCTTCATTAGCCATCTCCAATTGCTCTACTAACAATTGTTTTTCGTGTTGAATCTTTTGAAGTTCTTTCTCAATCGTATTAATTTTTTCGATCTTGAATTTTTCCTCTGTTATAATTTCTTTGTTGGGTTCTTTAGGATTTTCATCAACTTGAAAAAACTCAACTAATATTACGTCTTCATTTTGTTGATGTGGATTGCTATTAAATGGGCTAAATTGAATCGTTATATTGAATTGGCTTTTACCTTTACTAAATGGAATCTGTTGATATCGATTTACAGTATTTGATTCAAGACATTTGCGTACCCCGTTTTTAAAAATGATTAAGACTTCACTCGGAACCATTTCTGAAAGATTGAAATTCCCTGAGACTCTAGGGAAACTCAGCAATTTTTCTACTTCTCCATTTGTAAATAAAACATCTAAGTCCTGATTGATTAAAATGCAAGTGGGTGCAAATTGTTCTATCAATAGTTTTTGGAAAAGCTTGTCTTGTATTGTTGATTTTTTTGATGGAGTTATAGTTGAATTTACTGGAAAGGCATTTCGCCACTGTAAGTTTTTCTCATTCTTCTCAGAAATCTGAGGATCTCCTATTTCTGTATATGCATTTAGTTGTAATGATTTTTGTTTTCCAATATTCTTGAAAATATTCCACTTGGTAGAAACCGGCTTAAATAATTTTTTTAACGTACCAATAGTTTCACTAGGACCCAAAAATAAATAGCCTCCGTAGTTTAATGCAAAGTGAAAATTACCAATTAATATTTTTTGATTTTTTAAATTATGATAAATCATCATATTTCGACAAGAAACCAAATCCAAGTTAATAAAAGGTGGATCGTACAAAGCATCATGCTTGGCATAAACAATGCATTCACGTAATGACTTTTTTACCGAAAAATGAGAGGATTCGGCATCAGTAGGCTCAAAATATTTTTTTAGATAATGTGTAGGCATTTCATTGAATAGAGCAGCACTATAAATCGCTTCACTTGCCTTCGTAACCGCCTTTTTGTCAATGTCAGATGCAAATATCTTAACCGATAAATCTAATTTATTTTCTAAAATATATTCTTTAAACAAAATAGCAATAGACAATGCTTCTTGGCCAGTTGAGCAGGCTACAATCCAAACTCTAATTTGTTCTTTGGGCATTTTACCTTTACATAATGCAGGAAGCACATCTGTTTTCAGTAGATTAAATGCTTCCTTATCACGGAAAAAATGCGTGACATTTATTAGAAACTCATCTTGCAAAGTATTTACTTCTTTATCATCTCGCTTTAAATAGTGCATGTAAGATTCAAGGCTATGTTGCTTAGTAATAAACATCCGTTTTTCCATTCTTCGGATCAACGTACTATCCCGATAATTTTTGAAATTCATACCCGTCTTAATTCGTACGTGACCGATTATATCTTCAAATAATGGACGGAAATTTTTTACAGAGGTATCTATGATTAAGAAATTGGAATTTTTCTCACCACCATTATGAATTCGCATCATTTCCCTAGCTAAGGCATAAGGGGGTAATACAAAGTCAATGGTAGTTGAGCTCATTGCAGCTAGTGGCATGCCGTCAAATTGAGCATGCTGTGGATCTTCCACCATGACCACACCCCCTTCTTTTTGAATTGTCAACAATCCTTTGGATCCGTCTGATCCAGTACCTGACAAAACAATTCCTACTGCTTTATCTTTCAATTGTTTACCAAGAGAATGGAAAAATAAATCTATCGGAAGATTAATCGAAACTGGATCGCTTCGTTTAATAGGATTTAGATAATTCTTTTTAAGAATGATGTTGAATTGACTTGATATCAAATAAATATTATTGGCCTCTACGATGGTAGGCTTGTCAACAATATGGATCGGCATTTTGGTATGACGTTGAAGCAACTCATCCATCATGCTTTTGAAATCCTGAGAAAGATGCTGAACAACAACATACGCCATTCCTGTATCAGGAGAAATATGATCAAAAAATTCAGAGATGGATTTAAGTCCACCTGCAGAGGCTCCAATACCAACAATTTTTGGGAAATTTTCCATGCCAAATGTTTTTTATTCGGGACCTCATCAACTCGGGTTAGACCTTGAAAAAGAAACGAAAATGAAAAAAAATAAACTACAAAAGATGTTAGTCAATTGTAGGTTTCTGTAGGGCTAGCGACTTTTATTTTTATCATGATAAATAAAAAAACACATCATAAAAAAAGTAGGCTGCCGTTTTGAAGTATTACAAATCTATCTAATATATAGCAGTTTACCTATACCAATTAGTTTGTATATTTACTAAACAGTTTTATTTTTGAATATATGTAACTTCTTAAGAATTAATTTGTTACTTTGTATTAAACTCCAATACATTACTCAATCTACTGATCTCTTCAAATGAATATTGAATTATTGCTCACTGGTTTTTTTGGAGTTGGGAAATCCTCACTTTACAATCGATTTATCTATGATGAATTTGAAAGTAAATATTTTGGTACCCTCGGTGTTCGCGTAAATGAAAAAGAAATAATCGTTAATGACACTGCTGTCAATTTCAAAATTTGGGATGTAGCAGGTGAAGTTAAGCAAAACAAAGTACCCAAGCCCTATTTTGTAAGTCCTCAAGTAATTATTTATGTGATGGACTTAACACGTATGCTCTCTTTCAAACAAATACCTGCTGATATTGCCTACTTAAACGAAATTGCAAAGGATAAATTAGTTAAAGTGATTGGTAATAAAATTGATTTGTTATCTGAGCATGACCTAGAAGTTTTCAAGGAAAGATATCCTGAAATTAGATTAGATTTAGTGACGAGTGCTAAAACAGGCAAAAACGTAAATGAATTATTTCAATTAATAAGTAATGAGATGCTGAACAAAAACAAATCTGCCTAATTTATCTAGAAATTTACCAAATTAAATACATTAATACAAACAAAATTTGAAAGCGGCACCTGTATATAACATAGCAATTGCAGACAATCAACCAGTAGTTGTTCAAGGACTCTTGAGCATATTTAATACTGACAAAAAGTGCGATGTGTTAGGTGTAGCTACAAATTCAGACGAGCTCAGATCAATGATTAAAAATAATGGTCAAATCAACACGCTATTTTTAGATTTGAAATTACCTACGACTAATATTTATCGACTGATCAAAGATCTAGTTGTTGTTCATCAAAATGTGAAATTGATTGCTTTTACTAATTTTACAATGCCTAAACTTGTTCAGGATGTAATGGAGTTTGGAATTCATGCATATCTTTCTAAAACGGCTACCGTTGCGGAAATTAGAGATGCAATTATAAGAGTCCACAATGGTGAGCAGTTTATATGTTCCTCTGTTTATCATTCTTCAAAAACACCTAGAAAAGCAGCTTCTAAAGTTCTAGGGGAGATTGATGATGACTTTGTAAGATTCTCCGAACTAACTGAACGAGAGATGGACGTTGTTATATTGTTAAGTAGAGGATATACCAATAAGGAAATGGCCGAAAAATTAAGTCTTAGCAAATATACCATTGAAACACATCGTAAAAATTTAATGAAAAAATTAAATTTAAAGACGAGCGGTCAACTCATTTATTTTGCAGCTCAGCAAGGGTTGGTCTAGAAACCACCAGATCAACTGGCAATAGAATTCTTACTTTCATACCAGTACCAACTTCACTTTCCATACGGATCAAACCGTCATTTTTATCGAGCATATGCTTTACCAAACTTAATCCAATACCAGCACCAGGTTGAGTGGCATTCATTCTTTTGAAAGGCTTAAATAGTTGGTCTTTATATTTTTTATAGTCCATACCTATTCCATTATCTTCAATGGAAATAACAATATGTTTGTCAGTCAATTTAGTTTGCAGATTGATTTTTAATTCACGATTCAAATCTCTGAATTTCAATGCATTAGACAGTAAATTGTGAAGTATTGAAGTCAACTCTTTTCTGTTAAATTTAATCATATTTATTTCTTCAAAATCAACTACAAAGGTCGCTTTAGCAATCTCGATTTCGTTTTTAAGTAGCGATTTTATTTCATTAAAAATAACATTGAAGTCACATGCTTCTTTATGAGAACGATCAAGAATGTGAATGTCAACAAAATCAGAAAAACCACTTGCGGTGTTGGATAGTTTTCGCAAACTATCATCAATCAAGCTTGCTGCTTTTTCCTTTTTTGCAATATCATCTGTCTTTTTGTAATACGCGATGATTTCTTTTAGTTGTGTAATTGGAGACAAAAGGTCATGCCGCAATCCTTTTAAGAAATTGTGTAGATAGCCACCCTGCAAATCCATCACTTCTTTTGTATTCATGATCTCTCTTGTTCGCAGAATAATTTCGCTTTCCAATCTGTCAAGCTGTTTTTGTTGTTTTTGTTGTAGATTGAAAAAAGAAGTTTCATCTATCATCGCTACCATAAATATTTGAAGTGCATCATCCCCACAAAAGCTGAGTAATAATTTGTAATGGTTATTTGTTTGCTCCTCTGAGTTCTTGTAAGAAAACTCAAAAGTTTGGGGTTCTTTCTTAGTTGCAAGTTGGCTTAAATGATGCGTGGAAATGATGACGTCGTGTTCGCCTAAGAAGGCTAATAAATTCGTATCCGCAGTTAATGAAAATGATAAGTGTTTATCATTATTCAACAATATGTTTCCTGATTTGTCAATGAGATATTTTCCTTGATTATCAAAGCAACTTTGTATAATTGGGCTTAATAGCTTTTTATGTTTGATCAACGCTGTCGTATTCATTTGTTTTGACTAAAATTTACATACAAATTATCAAAGATAAACATATTAATTATATTGAGCAGATAACTAATATGTTTGTTAAATTTTGTAATTTTAATTTTACTAGGTTGGTTGGTTAATGGTGACAGCTGACTTATGCTCTAACAATAAAATTCCCATTTAAATGGCAAAGCAAACAAAGAAGAATTCTAAAAATATTAAGAATGCTAAAAGTGTCAATAAACCTTCAACTACTAAAAAGGCGACACCTAAAAATAAGTCTACAAAAAAGACAACGAAAAAAATTACAACAAAAAGAAAAAAGAAAGGTATCCTCAAAAAATCAATTTCGATGCCAAGGGATGTAAAAATGAATATAGATCCCAAACCACCTTTTTATATTGTTGGAATAGGGACTTCGGCTGGTGGGCTGGAAGCATTGGAAGCATTTTTTGATCATTGTCCTGAAAGCACTGGGATCGCATATGTCATCGTCCAACACTTGTCCCCTGATTATAAAAGTTTGATGACTGAGTTGTTATCTCGTCACACAAAAATGGAAGTTAATGAAGCCAGAGATGGAGTTTTAGTTGAACCTGATCATATTTATTTAATACCAGGAAATAAAAATCTAACGATAAGTAATGGAAAATTGGTTTTATCCAAACGACCAAGTGGTGGTCAGATGAATTTTTCCATTGATATCTTTTTCAATTCTTTGGCCAAAGAACAAAAAGATAAATCAATCGGAATTATATTGTCGGGAACTGGATCAGATGGAACTCGTGGAGGAAAGTCAATCAAAGAAGTTGGTGGGACAGTATTCGTCCAAAGCCCTGAAAGTTCAAAGTTTGATGGGATGCCAAGAAGTGCGATTAACAATGGATTGGCAGATTATATCTTGACACCTAGGCAAATGCCACATGAGTTGGTACAGTTTGTTAGTTTTACACATTATGAAAGCGTTTTTGAGACGGATGATCATGAGGAAGGCACGATGAATAGCATTGAACGTGTACTGAAAGTTATCAAAACATATACTGGCTATGATTTCTTTTCGTACAAACGTCCAACATTGCTTAGACGTACTGCTAAGCGGATGAACATTACAAAAAGTGAAACATTCGAGGATTATGTCGATTATTTGCATGATAATCCACACGAAAAATTTATTCTAGCGGATGAATTCCTGATAGGGGTTACAAAATTTTTTAGAGACACAGAAGCTTTCAAGATAATTGAAAAAAAGGTCATTCCAAATATCATCAATTCTAAAAAATCGAAAGTACAATCCATTAAAGTATGGACAGTAGCTTGTTCGACAGGAGAGGAAGCCTACTCATTGGCTATCTTAATTGAAGAATATTTAGCCAAAAAGAAACTCAATTTAAAGTATAAAATATTTGCAACGGATATTGATTCTAAAGCAATTGATATTGCAGCTAAAGGATATTATTCTGAAAGTATCGCAACTGATGTGTCTCAAGAAAGACTCTCTAAATACTTTCTTCGTAAAGACAACAAATTTCAAATCCTTCCATCTATTCGAAAAAACATTATTTTTTCTAAACATGATATTCTACAACATCCGCCATTTAATAAAATGGATTTGGTAAGTTGCCGTAACATGTTGATTTATCTAGAAAGTGATGTCCAGGCAAAAGTAATGGCAAGCCTTCATTATGCACTCAATATGGAAGGATATCTTTTTATGGGTAGTTCAGAGAACATTGGATTGCTTAGTAAGAGCTTTACGGAGTTGAGTAACAAGTGGAAAATATATCAAAATCTCAGTCCAACTAAAGTCGTTAATATAAGCGAAAAAGGAACTTGGCAAATTGAAAATCATGCACTCAAATTGAGTCGCTCCAGCAGAAGCATGACTTCTTCCATCGAAGAAAAAGTCAATAAATTTACCAACCAGACCTTGATGAAGGAAATGGATGCTGTGACGGTTTGTGTCGATGAAAATTTTGATATTCTTCATGCTTCTGGAAAATTTAAAAAGTATATTGTTATGCCAGAAGAAGGGTATAGCAAAAATATACTCAAAATCCTTCCGGATGACATTAATATTCCCATTACCACTGGTATAAGAAAATTGGTAAAAGAAAATTCTGAATCTATTACCAAGAATATTACAATTTTAGAAGAAGAAGAATTAAAACATATTCGCATCATAATTCGGGTTATCAATATTGGACCAGTCAATTTTAAAAGTTATCTGATTACACTTATCGAAATTGCTTCCAGGGATTTGACACCCGATGAACTCTCTAGTTCGCTTCCAATCTCTATCGTACAAAGTGATGATGTAAAAGACTTAAAAGAAGCATTAAATGAGACTAGAGAAAATTTGCAAGCCACTATTGAGGAATTGGAAACAAGTAATGAAGAAATGCAAGCAACCAATGAAGAGTTGTTGGCTTCCAATGAGGAATTACAAAGTACCAATGAGGAATTGCAATCCTTAAATGAGGAGTTGCATACTGTCAACGCAGAGCTTCTAGAAAAAAATGTGCAACTGGTCGAACTGAATGAGGATATTGAAAATTTAATGGTCAATACAAATATTGGTACTATATTTCTTGACAGAGATTTCAATATTCGAAAATTTACTCCAGCCATAAAAGAGCATTTCGAACTTAGAGATGATGATGTGGGAAGACCCATCAATCACTTCTCAGGGAGCTTAGGTGGAAAAGATCTAGTATCACATGCACGTAAAGTGCTTATAGAACTTGAACCTTTTAGATGGGAATTTCAAAATAGTGAAGGTGTCTGGTTCTTGTTACAAATTTATCCGTACAAAACATATTTAGGAGCGGTCGAAGGTGTGATCGTGAATTTCATCAATATCAATGATCTCAAAATTGCCGATCAGGAGAAGAACAAGTTGAACGAATACCTCTCCATGTTGACCAAGTCATCTCCTGATATTATCTATGTCTACAATCTCAAGAATAAGAGGAGTTCATTTGCTTCCAAACATCTTTGGGAAGTAGCTGGTTATGACAAGTCCGACATAGAAAAGAGGATTGGATTCGAAGGGTATAAAAAGAACAACATTATTCACCCGGAGGATACTCCCAAATTAGAGAAGCATCATCAACGTATGAGTAAAGTTAGCGATGGAGAGATCTATTCTTGTGAATTTCGTCTGATCCATAAAAAAACCAAGAAGTCGATTTGGATGATCACTACAGATAAAGTACATGAAAGAGATGCAAAAGGAAAACCAATCAATTTGCTTGGAGTAGCAAAAAATATCACTTCGATGAAAGAGATGGCTGAAAAAGTGGAAATAAGTAATGAACGAACTGAATTGGCCATCAAAAGTTCCGGTGCAGGAGTTTGGGAATGGAGCGATATTACCCAAGACTCAGGCTGGTGGTCCCCTCAGTTTTTCAAATTATTAGGATACACTTCCAAACAAATAGAAGCATCGTATGCAATGTTTCTCAATTTGATTCATGAAGATCACATTGAATCTTTTCAGGAGAAATTAGAAAAACACATCATTTCTAATTCACTTTTTGATGTAAAAATATTGTTAAAAACTAAAAAGAAAGGATATCGTTGGTTTAGAATAAACGCTCAAGCACAAAGAAATCATAAAGATGCGGTGACAAAAATAGTGGGTATTGTGAGAGATATAAACGACAGTATCAAGTTAAAAGGCGAATTCGAAGCTCATCAAGCGTTGTTGAAAGCTGTTTACAACAACGGTCTTACAGGAATCGTTCTTTGTGATTACAAAGGTGTTGTGGTTGATGCATCTGAAGGAGTGAAACAACTTTTGGGTTATAAACCAACTGAATTAATCAAAAAGGATTTTACTAAGTTTGCTAATCCTAATAAAGAAGAAAAAAATAGTTTCGATTGGAATTCATTGAAATCAGGACAGCTATCTTTCATACAAGTGGATAGAGAATTCGTTACCAAGTCTAAAGAAACCGTTTGGGTGAATGTTGCCATAACCAAGATATTTATCAATAATAAAAATCATTTTCTTTGCGTAATGATTGATATCAATGATCGTAAATTAGCAGAAGAAAAAATGAATGTTATTAATGAAGAATTATCTCGATTCGTTTATTTAGCATCTCACGATTTGAAAGAACCGTTACGTACCATCACAAGTATCACAGAAAGATTCAAAGATAAGTTTGTCAATAAATTAGATAAAAAAGCCTTACAATACATCGAATTTATCGAAACGGCTTCTGATAATATGCAAACATTGACAGAAGAACTATTAACCTATTCTGAACTCGGAAACAAAATTGAAAGATTCTACACCGTTAACATCAATAAGATTATAAAAGATCTCCTGAAAATGGACTTGCATCTGATGATTATTGAAAATAAAGCCACCATTGAAACAGAACAACTACCTAATATAAAAGGAAATCCAACTCAGATTAAGATGTTATTTCAGAATATAATCAGCAATGGGATCAAATATCGTAAAAAGACACCGCCTAAAATTAAAATCTCGTATGTTGATAAAAATGATCACTGGCAATTTGCTATAAAAGATAACGGTATCGGAATCGCATTAGAAGACCAGGAAAAAGTCTTTGAGGTATTCAGAAGATTACATAGCAAAAATGAATACGAGGGCTCGGGAATTGGATTAGCAAATACCAAAAGAATTGTTAATAACCATAAAGGAAAAATCTGGATTCGTTCAACATTGGGAAGAGGTTCGACCTTCTTTTTTACGATTCCCAAAAAGTTGAAAAAATAAATTACACTTTAGACTTGTATTTTTTTATCGAAACCTAATTATTCAAACTGGAATTCTAAATAGCCACTTATGAAAAAAGTGAATTGCATATTGTTGGTTGATGATGATCCAACAACTAACTTTCTAAATGAAGAATTGATTAAAGATAATCAAGTAGCCAACTTTGTTCATGTCGCATGGAATGGAAAAGAGGCACTAGATTATCTTGATAGACGTGGGAAGTTCTCCTTCAAAATTAAAAAAGATTCTCCACGACCCAATATTATATTTTTAGATATTAATATGCCAATTATGGATGGGTTTGAATTTCTAGAAAAATATAAGGAGCTTCCAAAATCAAAAAGGGCAGAAGTAGTTATTGTATTTCTTACCACCTCTGATTCTATATTGGATAAGGATAAGGTAGTCTCCGAAAAGATAGTATTCAAGTACATCGAGAAACCACTCCGAAAGCAAAATTTAAATCAAGTAATTCAGGATTATCATGCGTTGATAAAGGTGAAATAATTGAGTTATTATTTTCCATCCATTCGAAATTTGTGCATAATATTCTGAATCTAAATTTCAATATAGATTCAGAAAGCATGTAAATACATTGTTATTAAAACAATGGAATGATACTGTTGAGAAATGATATTAGATATAAACGACCCAATTTCACACGTCCATTTCCCACATTTCTGTCCTACCACTAATGACCTCTTCTACTTACCTTTATCCTGAATTTATACATTTATACAGATTGTATTATATAAATGCGGTTTCAATATGGAGGAAAAATTTTCAAAGGTCAAGGCGGAAAACGCAAGTATCCCCTTTGGGCTATCGAGCCTGCTTGGCTGCGCCAAGCAGACAGGGCTTTCCAACGAAGAGATTTGGAAATTTTTCTCATAGAAAGCCCGCTAT
>CALFWW010000018.1 GCA_937928575.1 uncultured Saprospiraceae bacterium
AGATCAAGGCAGAAAACGTAGACATAGCCTTAGTTACGGCGAGCCTGCCTGACTGCGCCAAGCAGACAGGGCTTTCTAACGAAGATATCGGGAAATTTTTCTCAAAGATAACCGTAATTATAGACTACAATTTGTATAACATAATGTCGATTCATCAAGACAGTATACCATTTTGCAGGACCAAGTGGTGTTTTTTGAGTCGAAAAAATGGGTAAAGGGACTCTCCCACTTCTCTCAGCTAATCTCGGAATCATTAGAATATTAATGACAAAATATAGGAATAAAAATAGGAAGCATTTCAATAGTATCCATTTCCATTTTACTCTATAATTTCGAAGGAAGTAAACAGAAAGTGGTTTGTAAATTAAATAGATGAGTCCTCCTGTTTGCGTTAATACAGTTAGCAATACAACAATAAATAAAGTTTTTATTGTTTGAAGAAATATCATTAGCGGAATTAATTGAAGCAACTAAACTGTTAGAAAGCTTTGAATATTGTTGTGGTGGTCATTATGTTTTACGAATTCAGGAAATTGAATTGGTATTTACAACTGGAGAAAGGTGAGCTCAGACATTCGATCCTCCCCGATCAATAAATCGATCGACCCTCCTTGGAATAAAGGAGGGTTGGACCATGAATCCGTAATCTCGCTTTGCTCGTATCTAGTATCCATCCCTGCAACTTCGGACATCCCTTACCTTTAAAAAAAACTACCGTTTATGCATAAGTTGAAAAACCTACCCAGTTGCAATCATAAAATTGCTTGTCATCCTGAGCTTTGGCTTTGCCAAGATGTCGAAGGATCAAGCAATTTCTCGGGTTTCCAATAATAGCTATAAATTCTACTCAATAATTATTTTCTGAGATTGAATTGTTGTGCTTGTTTTTATCTGAACAAAATAAGTTCCAGCCGGATATTCCGACGCATTGATAAAATACTTTGAATCACCAGCAGGAATCGCCCCTTGAAAAATCGTACTTACTTTTCTCCCTAATAAATCCAACAATTCAATTTCAGCATCTATTTTTTGATCACTAAGAACAGGAATACAAGTAATTGCAGCAGTTGGATTTGGGAAAATTGTCTCTAAAGTAAAATTGGAATTTGCTACTTCGTCATTATTAATGATGGTACAGTCTTTTACATCGATCTCAAAATATCCCTCTGGTGCAGGCATTGGACGAGTGATGGTCTTTCCATTAGTTGCAGTTGCTTCGATATAATAATAGAGCGGTCCTTCATCGGATGCAGGAATACTTCCAAACCAATCATCACCAGCAAATCCAATATTCATATCAACAGCTTGATAAGCAGCAGTTAAATCCGTTTTGTAAAACAAAGTAGCAGATGAAATTCCAGAAATGTGTTTGATAGAAGCCATAATATCAATTGTTTCACCAGCACATGCCTCCACTACTCTATTGGTGGAAATCCAAAGTGGCTCATTGACTCCTAACTCTTTGGTGATACAATGTAGCGCACCTAGATATGGAATTATACTGTTACAATTTATGCCAACTACATTATATCCTGGCATCGCTTCTTGCCAAACTGCCAATGCTTCCTCATCATATTGCTGTTGATAAGTAGGTACCAAAATGGTGTTATTGACAAACACTGCATTTGAGTAGGTTCTGTAATCTCCAGAAGGTGGGTAGCTTCCTCCAAAATCTGGTGGCATTGGAATCCGAATGATTTCAAAATCCTCTCCTGCCGTTGTTGTAAAATTATTTAGTACATATTGAATGTTTGCTTCAATTTGAGGACCATCGGCCGTACCCATTGGATATTCTCCAACCAACAATGTTTTTTCGTCCAACAATTTCATATGCATATCAATGTGGTGAATAGCATCATAAGGTAACGTTTCCATTTTCACGTAGTTCTCGATCCCCATTGTGAGATCCATTTGTTCATCCAATTCACTTTCAGATAATGGGCAATTGGTCCATTGACTAGTAGGGTCGTTTTCTTCCAATACCAGCTCCGATGAAAATCCAAGTCCTAATCCATCCGACATAAAATTCCCACCGGTATGAACAACTCGACCAGGACAACTAGTAGTTGCAATCAATGGGAGGTCCATATCTTCGGCAATTATATTAGAAACAATGTCATCTTTTGGTCGATTTCTATTGTAGACCCAATCCACCAATCCTAAGGTATCCACATCATTTGCGTATACGGTGTTAGGCCCGTAATCCCTTACCCATATTCTATCAAAATCTCCCACCACAAAACGTATGCCCGTACTCGTATCAATATTGGAAGCTTCTAAACTGCTGATTACTGAATTGGCGTTGGCACAAACAATAATAACTTCACATTCTTCTTTAGCATGACGAACTATTTCTTTCAAAATATTGGTCACTCCATTTCCATATCCTGTATCCCAAGTAATGATCAGTCCTTGCAATTCTTCCCATTCTGCCATTGATCTTGGATTTTGAAATGGGCTAATTGAATTCGAAGAAATAACAGGTTGACTTAAATTGGTTGGTGTCATTTCTCTTTCAAATAACGTCAACGCATGTGTCAATGGAATGTTAGGATTTTGGGCAACAAGAGTACCCGCACTTAAATACACGATAAGAATAAAAGATAAAATTGATTTCATAAAAGTAAATCTAAAGGATAATACAAATTGATTGGTCTCTAAATTAAACATAAAAAAAGGGAACTGCATCACATACAGTTCCCTTTTTTTGCCATAATCCTGACTTAAAAATGGAAAGTCAGTCCAATACTTGGCAAAATTGGAAGTTGATTCACTCGTTCATATCTAACTCTATCAAAATAAAAGATATTATCTCTATTGTAAGCGTTGGTGAGACTCGCAATTGCTTCCAACTTTGAAGATTTAGAAAATGTAAATGTCTTCTTTAAGGAGAAATCCAAACGATGATAGTAAGGTAAACGACCTCCGTTTCTTTCTTCAGAATACACAATTCCTAACTCCGCATTTTCAGTCAATGGATCAGAATCTAAACCATCCGCAAAAATTGAGTTGCCATAAAAACCTTGTGTTCTAGTAAATGGAAATCCTGATCCCATATTCCATCTGGCACTTGCCTCCCAATCGCGATCTCCACCAAATGTATGACTCACTAAAAAGTTAACATTATGTCGACGATCAAACAGTGTCGGGTAAACTTGCTCTCCATCATCACGATTTACAAATCCAAGTGAGTAAGTTGCCCATACCGTCAAAGAAGGTACTTGATAATCTACTGAAAAATCAATCCCATAAGCTTCACCTGTTTCGGTGACATAATTGGGATCCGAAGGGAGTACTTTATTTCTGTTTATTTGAATAATTTGGTTGAAACCTTTATAGTATGGTTCTACATTCAAAGTGGTGTTATCCCCTACATCAAATTCCATCCCCGCAATCGCATGCATCGCTTTTTGAAGTCTATGATCAGTTGGCTCTGTTGTTCCTGGTTTGAAAAAAGTTTCTTCTGGACCAGAAAGGAAACCTACAAATAAGTTGACGACATCTCTTTCATTTACGGTACTGATTAAATTCTGAGAATACAATCCACCTGCAAATTTAAAACGGATATCTTCTGTTATATTATACTTGACACCTAATCTTGGTTCAAATGAAGGTTCATTTAAAGAAGCATAGTAATGCAATCTTACACTTGGCTCAATAATTAAGTTACCGATTTTACGCTTGTATGTTGCGTAACCTGCTAGTTCTGTTGTGAAATCTTCTTGTTGGAAAGTAAGGTTCAAGAAATTTCTGAATATAAAATCGGTGTTGAATCCGTTGAATTCAAAACCATATTTCAATTCACTATTTTTTCCAAAATTTAAAAAGTTCAAACCAGCAGAATAAGTATTGATACCACTTGTTCTTGGTGCGCCATCTGCTTCCTGCAACTTGATGTTGTAATTTGAAAAAGCGAAAGTACCAGTGATCGTAAAACTAGAAGCTGGTGGAATTAAATTAAAATTAGCTGCCGCACCATTGGTCACCCAGTTTAGATTTGCAATTCCTGGATAGTTGACCCCATCTGTAAAATTGAAACCAAACAAATTTAATTTACTACCATTCCCCGCAACCATCGACACCTTCCCATAAACATCTTGAAATGAGAATGGTAATCCGAGACTATCCGAAGATGCGTAAGAATATAGTGCTTTAGAAGTTTGATCTAGATAAGATTTTTTTCCAGTCAATAAAAATGAAGTACTTCCTCCACCTTCTTCCTTCAATTTCTTGATCGGTCCTTCTACCAAAACTTTTGCCTGAAAGGGACTTGCAGAAACAACGCCACCAAATTTTTTCTTATCTCCTTCTTTGGTTTTAATATCTACAACAGCAGAAATACGTCCTCCATATTCAGCACCGAATCCTCCAGTTAATACATCTACGTTTTTGATTGTTTCTGTTTCAAATACGGAGAAGAAACCGATCGAGTGAAATGGATTGTAAATGGTCATCCCATCGAGCAGGATTTTATTTTGGACAGGCGAACCTCCACGTATGTACAATTGCCCACCCTGATCACCCGTAACAATGACTCCAGGCAATACGGGTAAGTATTGTGCGATATCTGCCTCACCACCTACCGAAGGCAATGCACGAATTTGTTTTGGTGTCACCGTTACTTTTGAAATTTGGACATCAGAACGTGCTTGTTCTTTTTTTGCAGAGACATTGACAACACCTAATTGGACACCACTTTCTGTCATATACATACTGACATACTCTAGTCCGCCTGCCCTCAATTTGACATCCACAGCAACACTATCATAACCAATATAAGTAGAAACCAAAGTAATATCACCAGGTGCTACATCAGTAATGGTGAAGAAACCATCTAAGTCGGTTGTTGCTCCTTTTCCAGTTCCGCTTATCAAAACATTGCAATAAATTACCGGTTCACCGCTATCTTTATCATATACATTTCCGCGTATCGTTCCATTTTGTGCAATTGCTGATCCCAAAAATGAGAGGGCTAGAATTGCTGAGAAAAAAAATCGTTTCATCATTTCAAGTGTTCTGTATTAATATGGTATTAGTTCAAAATAAGGATGTAAAATACGCAAAAAATGCCTTTTCATAGACTTCTTAACTGTCCCATTTTTGTCATCTACAAGTATTATAAAGATCTGATAATCAATTTTTTATAAATATTTATATCTGAATCGGTTTTCGACTAACCAATGGAAATTGTACCTTAGCCATCACATTAACTCGATTAACATGAAAAGAAACCTATTAATATTCGCTTCAATCTTGATTGCAAATGTTGTTTTGGCGCAATCGCTGGCAATAGAAAAAAAAATTATCGATGGTATTACTGCTGAAATATGCGCTTGCATGGAAGCAGAAAAAATGGAGTTGAAAACATATGAAGCGTTCAATGCAGCACTGATTCATTGCATGGATTATGAAAACTCTTCCTTCAAACCGATGATTGATTCGATATACATCCAAAATGAGGATTATGATTTTTTGGTAAAACTACCAGATGAACTTTCTAAAAGAATTCGATCTGGTTGTCAACTAGTCGTTGAGTTTTATCAAAACAATGGAATTCCGGACTTGGCGAATAAAATACAATATGAAGTAACTGGAATGACCTTGGCAGTTGATAGAATGGTATTGATGAGGGATTTTTATGCCAATGTGTTTGACGTGAATTTTGTAGAACTCAACAAAATGAACACTGTTTTATATCAAGGGAATTTGGGAAATCTTTTGTTATTACTTTGTCCCGCAGAAATTGCGGAGATCGATGCGAAACAAAATCGTCATCAATTAAATTTGGATGTAAATGATTTAGATAAAGCAGTTGAATTGGTGTTGGCGAATGGAGGGACGACGAAAAAACACGAAAAACAAATTCCGGGGATGCGTGCAATTACTGTTTATGATCCTGATGGAAACAGTTTGGTTTTGCGAGAAAATTTATAATTTGAAAGAATGGGTAAAATCATTTCTTATGCTTTTAAATGTTGGATAACCAGTGCAATCATTGGTGTGTTAGGGGTTTTGCTTTACACTATCTTAAATCAAAACCAAGCTCAAATAACCGGAGCAATAGTCGGTTCCGTTGCCTTCTCTGTCTCCATGTTAATTGTAATTTTCTTGTGTAGTGTTATTGGATATTTCCGATTTAGAACGCCCAACCATTTTAGAATTTTCGTCAGTGTTATCTGCCTACTTATCTGGCTGTCATTTTCTAACATTATTTTTGGAATTCAATTTTTTAACTTCATGCGAACAGAAAGTTTAATAGCAATTAGTCAACTCATCGGTTTACTTTTTGGCATTTGGTATTATGAATTTGAACTTAAAAAATCGATTGAGATTGATGATGCGGATATTTTGGATGTGGATATTTGAAATTATGAGCATGAAAAAACTGATTTACCTCTTCCCCCTATTCCTTACGACTTACGGCTGCTCCCAAAAAAAGGTAAGTCTTGACCCTCATTATCCCAACATTGGTATTACGAGAAAAACATTAGAAAAGAACGGCTGGGTATTGACGTCTGGAATTGAAGGTGGTGTTTGTGTTTTCGAATCAAAAGTTAAGTATCCCCAAATGATTTTCTATGGTTCAACTCGTAAAGATTGTGCAAAAATAAACAGTCAAGATTTCTCTATACAACTTGAATATTTCCATGAATATCGATTTGAAACGATCCTGCCGAATGAAGATTTTGAAATTATGAGAAAGGATGAATTACTTCTGGAAATTCATAAAATCCTGAAAAGATATGACGCAACATTAATCGGTCAATTAGAAAAAATTAATCCATGCTTTATTCAGCTATACAGTAAAAACCAAGAAGATAATAAAATCAAGTGGCATATTAATCTTTGCCAAAAAGCACCTAAAAATATGACGCATCCAATAGATATGTCAGCTTATTATGAATTATGACTTAAGAAATAATATGAAAGTCGATGCATACTCGATGGCTAACATATGCGAAATGATTCAAATTTGATTATTTTGCACATTGAAATTTGCATCTGCATTCAACTATGAAAAAACTGCTGCTACAAATAGAAGATATAAAATCTCAAATTGAAAAATTAGAGCCCATCTCTACTGAAAACCAGAAAAAACTATGGGAAAAATTCCGACTGGAATGGAATTACAACTCTAATCACATCGAAGGAAACACATTGACTATTGCTCAAACGAAAGCACTGTTACATTTCGGCGACGATTATAAAGTTGAAAACAATTCGGTCCGAGAAGTTAATGAAATGCTCGGCCATGATTTAGCCATTGTGCATATTCAAAAATTAATTGAAGATAAGAAAAGAGCACTTTCAATTAATGATATTTGCGAGTTGAATCAAACCATATTGGTCAAACCCTTTTATACCGATGCCATTTCTCATTCAGGACTACCAACACGAAAGAGAATTGTTCCTGGCAAATTCAAAAGTGAACCTAATCACGTACGACTTCCAAGCGGTGACATTTTTAAGTATGCTGAAGTCCATGAAGTAGAACCAAAGATGAATGACTTAATTAATTGGTATCGAAATGAAGATGATTTGGATGCTATTTCAAAAGCTGCATTATTTCACTACAAGTTTGTAAGAATACATCCATTTGATGATGGAAATGGTCGTGTAAGTAGATTGTTGATGAATTATCATTTTATGAAAAATGGGTATCCTCCAGTTGTCATTAAAAGCGAGGATAAGAAGAATTATTTGTATGCTTTGCAACAGGCTGATCTTGGTAATATTGATGAATTTGTCAAATACATTGGTCAGCAACTTTTATGGTCCTTGGATATTACAATGAAGGCTGCTAAAGGTGAGGACATTGAGGAAGATGGGGATTTGGATAAGAGAACTGATTTACTAAAAAAGAAACTAGGTATTGCCAATTCTGAATTAACTAAAAGATCAAATAAAATAGCTTATAAACTTTTAAAATCGTCTCTTAAAGAATTAGCTCAAACGATAAAGTTACAATTAACCAGAATTTCCGAATTATTCGAAAGCACTAAATTATCAACCTATATTAATGGTTATGGGGATGATAATAAAATGGGACCAGCACTATTACCCCCAAAGAATTTGAAACCAGATGAGGAAATCATCAAATTTATTTTAGCAATTGATTTAAAATCTCTTTTGAGCAAAAAAGGAAAGCCAAAAATTGGACACGTCCACAAAAAAATTGCAATTAATCTGGATCTATACAATTATGTAATTCCCTTATCTAAAAATAGAAAAATTGAAAAAAAATATGATGAATCGCTGAGTATTCACGAAATGAATATTATAGCTGAGGATGTAAAACGTTCCATTCTAAACGGAATCGAGCAACATATCTAATCAATCTTCCGATATATTTCGGCAGATAAATCAGCCCCTACTATCCCTAAAACTGATCATCAAAATCCCCCAACATACCAGCCAAAGAATCATTGAAATTGATACTGCCCGATAAGTAATCCTTGTTAATAACGTTACATTCGGATAGGCCATGCAAAATCATCTCCATGCATAACAATTGATTTACTTCATCCGTGATACCCTTGCCTTCGACCATCTTTTTTAAGCCCGCAACCTCGTAGATTTTCTTTTTGTAGTCCTTATTAGAAGCATCATTCATCAAATCAATCGTGTTGCCGGATGCAAACCAGGCACGAATCGTTCCATAAGGATCACGTTGCTGACCTTTGCGTAGTGAGTCTGGATTTGGAAATAATTCTATGAATTCCTTTTTCAAGACACTCCCGATAATATTCAGTGCAACATCATATGGACCTGCTTGCTCACCTTCGTAGACCAACTCCATTTTTCCGGTAATGGCAGGGATAATTCCCCATAAATCCGTGATACGTGCAGTTGTTGTTTTTTCTTTATTCAATATCATGCGTCGCTCTGCCATACTCACTAAATTTTCATAAGCAGAAATACTTACTCTTGCCGACACCCCACTCTTTTCATCGACATACTCGCTTTCACGTGCTTCAAATGCGACACGTTCCAAGATCGTGTGCAGCATGTCAGGAACGGTCACTGCTTTTTTATTGGTATCTGCAATTCGCGCTTCTTGATTGGTAATTGATTTCGCAATCTCAATCGTTTTTGGATAATGCGTCAATATCTGACTTCCAATTCTATCCTTCAATGGTGTAATGATACTTCCACGATTGGTGTAATCTTCCGGATTCGCAGTGAATACAAATTGAATATCCAAAGGTAATCGCAATTTGAATCCACGAATCTGCATATCCCCTTCTTGTAACATGTTAAACAACGACACTTGAATTCTCGCTTGTAGATCAGGCAACTCATTAATCACAAAAATACTACGGTGTGCACGTGGCACCAATCCGAAGTGAATCACTCGCTCATCAGAGTATGGCAATTTTAAAGTTGCCGCTTTTATTGGATCCACATCACCAATCAAATCCGCTACACTCACATCTGGTGTTGCTAATTTTTCAACATATCGTTCATCGCGATGAATCCATTCGATCGGTGTTTTGTCACCTTTCTCCGCAACTAAATCAATCGCGAATTTTGAAATCGGATTTAATGGATCATCATTTAACTCACTTCCGGCTACAATCGGCATATACTCATCCAGCAACCCCGTCATCAATCTTGCCAACTTCGTTTTCGCTTGCCCACGCAATCCCAATAACAATATATTATGTCTGGATAAAATCGCTCTTTCCATATCTGGCAACACCGTTTCTTCAAAACCCAATATTCCATCAAAAACGGATTCCTTATTTTGTAGTTTAGCAATCAGATTTTCTCTCAATTCCTCTTTTACAGATCGGGATTGATAACCTGATTTTTTGAGTGCGCCAAGTGTTTTAAGGTCTTTCATAAATTCTTTTTTCTTCGTAGTATTTGAACTAAAGAAACAGTTCATTCTCTAAATTGTTGCGATCAAAGTTAACCTTCTTGCGTTTATTACATCCTAATTTGAAGAGAAACTTATTATTTTGTTTCAAATCTTATCTCATGCTTAAATTTATCCAACTAGCCACTCTACTTTTAATGATTTTATTTCTAACGAATTGTCATTCTATGAAGGTGAAAAAATTGAGATGTATCGTGCGAAGGTCGTCGGTGGAAAGCTAAAAAAATATTGATTGATTATTGATTTTTATTCTGGTAATGATTCTCGTTTATTCTAACTTTCTCTAAGTGTTTTGTCACGATTTTTGACACAAAAATACGCGCCAAAATACTCGGAGCGATATCAATTCTATGGAATCTATGGTTTCAAGTTCAGAAACAACGTTGGTTTCTTTTGACTAAAGACAGCTCATGAATGGAGCTACAAAAGAAGCATTAGCACTAAAAATGGGCATCACCTATTTAAAAGTGAGCGAAATCAAAATTAACCTAACAATTTATTTACATATCAATTATTTATAAATATCAAAAAATATTCATACCCAAATAATACCCTCCTAAAGGTATTTCATTCAGCGCTAAAACATCTTAACTTAATACAACCTTATGATCCCATGAAAAGTAAAATTCATAAGGAATTAGAAAGACATTTTGTTTTTAATTGTCCTTTTTAAATTGTTATTAAAGCAGTACAAATCTTTTGTGCTGCTTTTTTTGTTGCCATCACAAAAATGAGTAATTTGTATAATATCAAAAAAACTGCTGATGAAAACAATCTATTTCGCCCTTCTATTTTCATTAATACACGTTTCGATTTTCGCACAATGTTGCCCTTATATGAATGCATTTGAAATAAGTCCCGCAGTACCTTGCTCCAATCAAGAAACGCATTTGTTGACAACCGTAACCACTCCAAATCTTGGTCAATATTTTGGCTACGAAATTCAACAAAATGGAAATACTTTCACGATTACAGCTTGTTATTCGCAAGGGTTTTTAACCTTATTAGAGACTTTCAATGAAGTGGTGGATTTAGGAATCTTACCTGTTGGCACGTATGAATATGAGTATATAGCTTTACTTTCTGAAATGACAGATACAACAGAATGTTTTACTACTATATATGATCAAAATCAGGTGGTGGGAAATTTTACGGTGATCGATTGTGGGAATCCGGATGATGTTCAAGCTGAATTTCTTATTGGAGACATCAGTTGTTTTGGAGTGAATGATGGTTCGATCCAAATAAACGCTACCGGTGGAATTCCTCCCTACCAATATTCAATTGACGGCGTTAACTTCCAAATGAGTCCTGACTTTTTAAATTTAGCAGCTGGGGAGTACAATGTTACCATCATGGATGCTGATGGAGTCTATACTTTCCAGAATCTAATTATTGAAGAAGCACTGGAATTTTTAATAGATGCAGGTCCTGATTTATTTTGGGAGCTCAACACAACCTACACGCTGAATGCAGCTATCAGTATGCCGAGTGACAATGTCAACTGGTCTCCCGCTCTAGGCTTGTCGTGTGTAAGTTGTTTAGTGACAGAAGCTATACCACCCGCTCCAATGTGTTATACCATTGCTGCTACCAACCAAAATGGGTGTATAGCATTTGATGAAATTTGTTTTGTCCTTCCAGATAAAGTGGAAGATATCAATACCTTTTCATTTCAAATTTATCCGAATCCAACCAGTACGTTTTTAAATATTGAACTTAAGAAGGTGGAGGATAAAAACTTTGAAATCCAACTTTTAAATATAAAATCTCAAACCGTTTTTGGACAAACATTAAATGCTAGCAATAAAAACCATCAAATAAATGTAAGCGATATGCCAAATGGGATTTATTTAATTCAAATTATTTCAAATTCCTTAATTTATAGCCAAAAGTTTGTCAAACTTTAATTTTAAAAGAAAAAATCATGAAAAAGCTCATTCCAATACTGTTGTTATTTTTTACTGCAGGTTCAATTTTCTTTATGAATTCTGAAACTGAAATTTTGGACCGCTCCAATGATTTCGAGTTTGAGAAAGAAGAAAAAGAGGAAGATAAAAATGGTCCCAACGACTGGATGTATAGTCAGCGCGCTTATCCAGACAATGACTTTAGTTTGGAAAAATATAGAGCGGCTATTTCACTGGCAAAGAAATCAAAAACAACAACAGGTACACGGGACGCTTCATGGGAACAAGCAGGACCTATCAACATCGGAGGAAGAATAACAGACATCGCCATTGATCCATCTAATATGGATACTTATTATGCGGGTTCTTCTGTTGGTGGCGTTTACAAAAGTACCGATGGGGGAACTAATTGGGACCCGATTTTCGATGATGCAGGTGCTTCTTCTATTGGAAATATAGGAATCTCTGCAAGCAATCCTCAGGTACTTTATGTTGGTACTGGTGAAGCCAATGGTTCAGCTACTTCAGGAGCATTTTTTGGTGATGGAGTTTATAAAACGATTGATGGTGGTACTAATTGGGAACATGTTGGGCTCGAAAATTCTCAGCACATTGGAAGAATTGTTGTCAACCCTCAAGATGAAAATGAAGTCTTTGTAGCAGCAGCAGGAAAATTGTATGGAAAAAGCGATGATAAAGGATTGTACAAATCAACTGATGGCGGACAATCGTGGGATCAAATATTTTTTCTAAGTGATTCTACATCTTGTATCGATGTCGCTATTCATCCTGACAACTCTAACATCATATATGCATGTATGTGGGAACGTACCCGTAAGGCATGGGCTAGAGATTATGGTGGTGTTACTTCTGGTATTTATCGGTCCGTGGATGGTGGTCAAAATTGGGACCAATTGACAAACGGTCTTCCTGCGAGTGATACAGAAACAGGAAGAATTGGAATTACGATTTCACCTTCCAATCCGAATATTTTATATGCTTCTTTTACTACAAATAGTATTACAAATACGTATAATGGTATTTACCGATCCAATGATGGTGGCGACTCTTGGACGATGACCGCACAAGATGACATCTCCTATGTTTTCAGTTCTTTTGGTTGGTTTTTTGGAAATGTGAGAGTCTCTCCTACCAATCCGGATATTGTTTATCTGATGGGAGTTTCCTTGATGCGTTCTGTAAATGGTGGAGTCAATTGGGCAGATATCACTAGTATGCACGTGGATCAACACGGATTGGAAATTCATCCAATGGATCCGAATCGTGTAATAGCAGGTAATGATGGTGGTGTTTATATCTCTACGAATTTAGGGGATAATTGGATACATAACAAAACAATTGCAAACACTCAATTTTACAATGTCGAAATTGACCCGATTGAAACAAATTACTTATTTGGTGGAACTCAAGATAATAACACGATACGTACAAGTGGTGCACTAGAGGGATATGACCGGATTATTGGTGGAGATGGATTCCATGTACGTGTTGACCCAACAGATAACAATTTTGTATACGGTGAATCCCAATGGGGCAATCTTCGTCGATCAGAAGATCGTGGTGATAATTTCTCCAACGCTACTTTTGGTATAGATGGTAGTGATCGCACCAATTGGAACACCCCTTTCACACTTGACCCCAACAATCCTCAAATAATGTACTATGGGTCAAATAAATTGTATCGTTCAACAGACCGTGCACTTAGTTGGTTTCCGATTTCAGGCGATTTGACGAAAGGTCAGCATCCAAGTGGAAGTCAAAGCTATGGTACGTTGACAACTATTGATGTCTGCAAAGCCAATTCAGATTATATTGCAGTTGGTTCAGATGATGGGAATGTTCAAATTACTTTTAACGGCGGAGATGATTGGCTCAACGTTGCTGATGATTTACCAAACCGATATATCACAACCGTCGCTTATCATCCGGA
Source organism: uncultured Saprospiraceae bacterium (assembly GCA_937928575.1). Taxonomy (GTDB): domain Bacteria; phylum Bacteroidota; class Bacteroidia; order Chitinophagales; family Saprospiraceae; genus CALDGQ01. The sequence continues at coordinate 13,745 of CALFWW010000018.1, forward strand.
AGATTGCAACACGCTGTTTGTAACTTTATCTGGATATAGATCCACTGATTATTTGCCGCATGTTTTGAAAATGGAAAGTGTAGCTGGTGGTTGGCAGGATATTTCTGGTGATTTACCTGAAGTCCCGGTCAACGATATCATCATCGATCCGATGGACCCTAACAATGTGTTTTACATAGCCAATGATGTCGGTGTATGGTCAACCAATAATGGCGGAAATTCATGGGAAGTTTTCGGGACGGGTATGCCACTTGTTGTCGTCAATGATTTAGTGTTACATGAAGAAAGTCGAAAAATGGCAGCCGGAACTTTTGGTCGCTCTATGTTTACGCTGACTGTCCCAGAAGTTATGGTATCCAATAATGAGGAGGTTGTTGTTGACCAATCTTTTAAAATAATACCAAATCCAGTTCAAAATGAGATGACAATTTCTTTCACATTGGAAAATTCATTGGATGGTCAAATCGAGTTGTATGATCTTCAAGGAAAATTAGTTAGAACAATTACTACGAAAACTTTTGATACTGGAATTAATGAAGTGAAGGTATTGAGGAATGGATTGGCGATCGGGCAGTATATTGTTAAATTAAAGTTTGGTCGTAAGGTACTTAGTGAGCTGGTGGTATTTATCTAGTATTTCAGCTAATAAGATTTATTAAATTTAATTGTTAGAATTACCTGCTAATTAAAAAAGAGCAGCTTTCTTACGAAAGCCGCTCAATCTGTAAAGGATTCCTATGAATACACTTTTTTTTTAATCATCTTAATTATCGGAATATTTCGAAATAACCGCTAAACTTTCGTTTATCCTCGTCATTCAATTCCAAAACATAGAAGTAAGTTCCATCCGGAAGGTCTTTGTTGCCTCCCCAAGTTCCTTCCCAATCATTTTGGTATCCGACTCTTTCATAAATCTTATTGCCCCATCTGTTGTATAGGCATAATCTACTTTCTGGAAAATCTTCAATTCCCGCGATAAAAAATCCATCATTGACTCCATCCTTATTGGGTGAGACTGCAGTGAATATAACAATATCCGTACATTCTATGTAAATATGTATGGTAGCGGTATCACATCCGTTTGGCGTACAAACTACATAATCAAAATTATCAGTACGTGCGCAAAATTCATCTCCTGGATTATAGGTCACAGTACAATCAAAATTCAAAGTGGCTTCTCCATAAAGTGGATCTGATAAAAGATAAATCGAATCAATTCCACCAAACAAGGTGTCATTCGGTTTTACGGTAACCACAACTGGAACATTGATAAATGTCGTATCATAATCATCAACAGCAACTGGTGGATCTGTATAAAGTGGAACATAAATACACATATAAGTGGTATCGCAATATCCCAAATCATCACAAACTTCTATACAAGCTGTGTCTTTACCCACTTCCAAACCGGTGTATTCTACACAATACGTTTGCGGATTGATAAAGAACTCCACTTCTGTTCCAGAATTTTCCAGACAGAAATTATCGATCGAAACTACATTGCCTGGCAACTCGGTCGTATCAATACAAAGTTCATTTGTTTCAAAAACGAATACAGAATCCACAAACAACTCGGTGTCTAAATCAAACTCCGGGATCACATTGATATAGAAATCAATCGTGTCACAATTGCTCATGTCATCGCATAACTCAACACAAGCCGTATCAATACCAATGGTAACACCAGTATAGGTCACACAATAAGTGATTGGATCAAATACAAAATCTACATTTCCATCTGCCAATTCTGGACAAACATTCATCATGGTTGTGACCGTCCCAAGATTTAACTGTGAAGTATCAATACAAAAGGTCACACTTTCATCAATAAAAATAGTATCATAAACTGCTTCTAAATCTGTGCAATCTATCATCGCATATAAAGTATCTGCACAACCTGTCAGTGAGTCTAAAATTATTAATTCGTGGAAACCAGGATCTATCTCAAAACCATATCCATTTGGGGCCATCAACGCAGTATATGGGAATGTAGAAACAGCACTAAAATCAATCGCTTCAATCACCAATTCTCCATACGTAAAGATATTACTATCACCACCATAAATAAACATCGGAGAAGTCGTAAATGACCAATTACCTAATGGATTCCATGTATTCAAGGAGTCTATTAAATCATCCATTGTCAAGAACTCTCCCGTATAGGTAGTGTTATCTACTGTCCATGAATTCACACTATATGGTCCTAAATTTCCACCACCAAATAAGGTCGCATAATCATACCCCTGATTCATTTCAAATCCACATGGATCTAAACCTGCGGTATGAGGTTGACCATTATCGAAAATAGCATAAGTTGACAAAACAAATGGATCCTCTTCGATACAAAATGTAGCCGTATTTGAGCAACCATCAACGGTAGCAAATAAAGTATCACTCTCAACCGTCAATCCTATGTTACAACCAGTAGTAATTGGACATTCAGGAACGAACAAACTATTGTATGGCGTCATACACCCATTGGCATCTCTTACGACCAAATCATAAATACCAGTCAACACATTGTATCGGTCCTCGGGATTATTGGTTCCTGGAATATCTGCCCAGTCAACCATATAAGGTTGGACTCCTCCAGAAATAGTTAGATCCACTTGTAAACTATCAGGTCCCGTACATGCTGGATAGGTATCAAAGACTAAACTAACTGGATCAGGTGCGTCAATGGTAAAGCAATCTCCACCTGCAACACATCCAGCTGCATCTCGGATCTCTATACAATAAGCTCCTGGTACAAAAGTGCCATTCACAAACGTGCTGAAACTGTTAGATATAATAGTATCTGCTGGACCAACAAAAGCTGCATCGTAATTTATAGTATATTCAACTGAACCATCAGCGATTCCGGGACAAGAAATATCATATACACTATCGATTGTCACCAATGCTGGTGGTACACTGTCCAACATTACAAAAATAAATGGTAGTTCACATTCAGAACCTCCGTTGTCAGTAATCGTAACTCTATGTATTCCTGCTGCTAAACTATCTTGCGTTGCAATTCCGCTTGGCCAGCTGTACCCATAAGTCCCACTACCACCCGTAACGTTTATCGTTGCAGTTCCATCATTGACACCACAATGTGCCAAATTGTTTAAAGTAACATCCGCTTCCAATGTGTTATTTTCAGGGATGAATACTTCGAGTACGCTGATACAACCAGGATTGGCTGGATCTTCAAAAGAAACACTTGTGAAACCACTTGGCAAATCATCTCTAAAATTACCGACAAACATATCTTCCCAAGTATAAGTAAAATTCAATGGAGACATTGTTGCGGTTCCATTAGCAGTCCCACAATTTGCAGCTGTTGGGAAATAGATTGCAGTCGGCCCATCAGTATTTGAAACTGTAATTAAAATTTCTTCTGTACATGCGATTGAATTGGCATCACTTACTGTAACACGGTACTCCCCTGCTGGCAAATCACTTCTTCGACTTCCATCTACATTAGGTGTTCCCATGGTGGTACTCCAACTATAAGTATAATTTGCAGTACTGCCCACTATTCCAACCTCTGCGACCCCATCTGAATTTCCACACGTCGCATTGACCGCATAGCCTCCCATTGCCAACTCTTCCGGACACGAACCACAGCCAACAATATTTATTCTTTCTACTAATGTACAGCCAAATTCATTTTCCAATGTCACATCTAGAAACTCATCGACTCCATTATAATTGACAACAAAGTCTAGAGAACTATCTGTTGTTAAAGTATCATTAAAATAAGTGCCTGTTCCATTTATGAAATAACTAGTGATACTGTCGGTGACGGATACATTTACTGGAATAGTAGTCCCATTACAATTGTCCACAGTACTTGATGAAAAGGTCAATGCTGGCACAGAATTAACAACAACTTCCACATAAGCAGTATCAGAACAATTCGCACCATCATCTGCCACCAACATATAATTGGTTGTTGTAACCGGAGTAACATCAATACTACCACCCGTACCTACATTGTTAGATGAATCGTCAAACCAGTTTAAGTTCATGCCAGTACCACCATTTAAAGTGACTGTCTGCCCTACACATATGGTATCTTGAGATGCAGTTGCGAATGCCGTTCCTGTACTTCCACTTAAAACAATAACGGAGACTAAAGCAGTATCCGTACAACTATTTGCATCTGTCCCAATGACCATGTAAGTAGTACTTACAGTTGGCGCCATCGAAATGGATGCACCAGAAGCAATGAAAGCTCCATCATACCATTCATAGCTGTCCGCACCAGATGCAGTTAAAGTTGTGAGCGTTGTGGTACAATCTAGTATATCAGGACTAGCAACTGCTGTTACTGTTGGTCCATTTAAGACCGTGACCGTTACTTGTCCTGAAGATGTACAACCACCTCCGTCGGTACTAATTACAGTATAGGTTGTAGTTGCTGTTGGATTTACGACTAAAGAATCAGTAGTACCTAACAATGTATTAGCACTGTCATACCATTCATAATTATTAGCACCGCTTGCAACTAACAAGGGCATTGTGACACTGCCACATCCAATTGTATCTGGTGTCGCTACTGCCGTAATCGGCGCACCACTTGCAAAAGAGATGGCGATGGTATCTGTTGAAATGCCACAATTTGGTCTGCTGGTTTGCACGACATATTGATACACATCATTTGGATTTATCGGATCGTTTATCGTTAAAGTAGGGTTTGCAATTGTTGTGTTATCCAACTCAGCTACTGTTGCCGGCGGGATTGCTGTCCAATTAAATGTATAACCAGTCATTGCCGCACAACTTGCATCACCAATTGGTCCTGATATCCCCAATCCTGGTGCAACACAATAAGTTGAATCTGCCCCTGCCGCTAGTAGTTGAGGTGTACTTAAATTAAACAATGCATTTCCGCAACCCCCATATCCTGTTGTATCAATTTCAGCGATCATTTGACATAGAGAATTTTCAGTTGTCGTGAAATTCATATTGAAAGGTATAGAGCCATTTGGGGCAATTGGGTTTGGATCATTAAAGTTACCCACCAAAATATCAGGTCCATCTATTATGTTATTGGCATTTATATCAAAATAGACATCGACATTCACTGCGGGCAAACTAATAGTAGGGCTATTGTTGAGGACGTTTCCTACAATCGTAATATATTCAGAATCTGTTGGTGCACAAATTGAAGTCATTGAAGCGATATCCAGCATTAAGTTATTTTGCAATACAGGAATCAAGGTACTTCCATTGTTAGTAGATGTATTTGACATTGCATCACAATTAGTACTCGAAGACTGGCATAACAATGAAGTTGAAGTTAATGTCGTCAATACTACTTCGATTGAATCTACTGTACAATCAAAAGCTGGGCTTGTCAAATCAAAACTAATACACGCTTGTTCGTTTAGTAATAAACCTGTTGGCATTTGCCATATCAATTGAGTAAATCCAGATACATTTTGAATATTCGGTTCTCCTACCACCCAACCACTAGGTGTGGATGAGGTTGAACTGCCAGCGTCATAAGTTACGCCGGTAGGTAAATTCAACATTATCTCATCCGTAGCTCCAGTTGGTGTATTGGTTAAATTAGTTGCACAGATATCAATGGTCCCTGAGCCACCTGATAAAATTCCGGTTCCACTAACAACTGACAAGTCGAATAATTTTGTTCCTCCTGCATTAGCACCGTTTATATGGATTGGAAGCGTCTCTCCTGCTTCGAAATTTGTCGTATCTGCACATGCTTTATCACCAACAAAATTGAAGTAATTCAGCGAGCCACTTATGTAATCGCAATCTGTAATAAATTGATATCTAATTATTAATTCGTTGCTATCTGTTGGATTGGCCGGATCGAATCCAGCAAGTCCATTTGTATCTAAAAAGGTATTTAGCATAGAAAAATCCGGATAGTTGTACACATCACCTTGAAGCGTCGATCCTGTAAAAGTAGGATCAGCTAAGGCAGGCGTGTAAGCTGCACTTGAAGGATAAGCCACTTCAACACTACCAGGAATTAAGGTAGCTCCTTGCAATGGAAGTATTATGTTTGAATTTAGATCATATAATGTTCCTAAATCCGTATTTCTGACGACAATACCAATTGAAATAGTATCACAAAGTTCTGGATTTGCGCCGCCTGGCTGTTCAACAACATTTGCATCTAAGAACGGATCTAATGTTGTAAAAGTAACGGACATCCCCAAATCATCGCAAGGTGGATAATCTAATGGGGTCCATGTTGGGTCCGTGATTGGTCCACAATTCCAACCACTATTCAGATTTAGTTGATGATTGCCACATTTCTCAACGAGTCCTCTTATGCGATAGGTATTGCAAATTTCATCAATTGTGTTTGATGGTTCTAATCTTAATAAACCATCACTAATTACAAAATAATCGGTGGTATTATAAGGTGTTATTGTCAGCGTTTGAGGAGTAGCCGGGAGACTAATATCTTCTACTGAAAATATCTGTACTGCATTCAAAGAATCCTCAATGGAAAGCCAAATAAGACCCGCATCTGCATCAAAAGAAGTATTACATAATTGAACCACCCATTCGAGCGTGTCATTTGCAATATTAATGTTAGGTGCAGTTATTGGTGTTATTGCAAAAGTAGGAGGATCGGTGTAGGACAAATTGGTAAAAGAAGAATCTCTTTCAAATGTTGAGCAACTGCCATCTCCTATATCAGTCGCATACAATCTATCTTGCCAATATATTTCTGTATCAAAACCATACAAATTGGTACCTGCATTACTTCCCTGCAATGCTTTACAACTTGGTAATGCCCGAATCCTAAAGTTAAATGAATAAGACTGGACATCATTCAGTGCAGGTACTGTTGATAATGTATCAAAGTAAGCCACATAAACACCATTATCAGCAGCACTAAATGCATTTACTGGATAAAAGTTATTTCCATAAACCGGGTGGCCTGGAAATGATACTTCGGGAACAAATGAATCAAATACATCTAATAAACTAGGGTCATAAGTAAATACGATTGAATCTACTGAGATTGCCTGACGGTACTCGTTTCCAAACCAATCCGTAAATCCATTGTTAACCGTGATCAATCTATATCCAAGATCTGCTTCCTCACAACCTGATGGGAAATCACTACTACCTGGTGCAGCAAAAACAGTCTGATTTTTTGCAATGGTAAATAAATCTCCCCAATTGTCACAAGCAAATTGATCCCCGTCTATGACACCATATGCAAAACCTCTTAAGTTGGGAACACTTCTGAATTGAGTAGGATAAGGTCCATCTGGATTTACTGAAAAATTTCCTATAAATTCAATTTCATCGCCTGGATCTAAGGTTAATCCATTAGCTACCAAGCAATTATGCAAATTAAAATTTAGTGTTTTTACTGAATCTGTTGAAAGCAAAGTCATACCTGCCGTACTGATCGTACAGAAATAATCAGTTCCTTGGTTGTTAATTCGGACATCTGCATAGTCGAATAAAAAGGTCTCATCGGTGCTATTAGTTCCATCCACATTATTGTAAGTAATCGTCACACCAATACTATCCGAAACCGGTGAATCACCAACAATATTTAACAATCTCATCTGAACTGAATCACATGAAATGGCAACTTTTTTATTGGCAAATGCGGTATCTATTGGAGTCGTGTACGTATTGTCAGTATACCCGAAAGTGGTTCTTTCAACACTGAATTCGGTCGTTTGTATTCCTTCTGTACAAATTAGTGGAGGACAAGGTGGATCTGTTGTATGAAGTTGGGGCCCTTGTAAAGTACCACAATACCAAACATGGCTACAACTACAAGAAGGACACCTATATCCAAACTCAATTGGAAATTCTGAAGGACCGATTTCAGTAGTACAATCTGCGGTAAAACCCATTCGCAAATCATACCTACCGGTTAAAAATGGAGTTGTTCCGTCAAAATTTACATAGGCGGTATCATTTACAATTGAGGTACTATTGACTGCAAATGGAATGGTTCCTCCGTTTCTAAATAAATTGATGGTACTGAATACTGGACTGACTCCAGTAGGTAATGCAATCTTCAAGTAATACTCTTCATTTCCTCCACAATCCTTATCAAAACTCAAGATACTTCTCTCTTCAAAATGTGAAATGTAAAATGTATCCACAATTAGATTTGCATCCGGCTGCGAGAAATTCTGAATGTCTGAGTTGCTATTAGTTGGTCTGAAATAGCTACTTGCTAAAATCGGATTGAAATCATTGCATGCATCATAATACAAAGAACGACCACTGAAAAAAGTAGAATATTCATTTACGCATGCATTTGCTGCATCCAAGGTATCAGCACCTACACAATCAAATTCGTAGTATGCAGTCATTTCATAATGCTCACCAACCGCTAAATCATCAAAAAATCCATCCCCATCTAAATCATCAAGACCACCTGGTCCATCAGGATCAGTTGCAAATAAAGGATTATTATTTAAGTCAACTTGTGTTACAAGCGGTGTAATAGTTACGCCAGCAATGATCAATGATGTAATTGTATATTGATTGTCAATAAGCGCAAAAGCATTTCCCATTCCAATACCTGTTTCAATATCGATCATCCCACCAAATCCAGGATCGATTTCCACCCCATTGTTAGTAACCGTAATTGAAGTGTTACCTGCTACACAATAACCAGCATTTACATCAGGGATAGAACCAGTAGCCGTGATGGCAACATTAGCTGCACCTTGACCAATTGCTACGAAATCATTTGTAGAAACAGCCCCACAAGTTGAGCCATAACAACCCCATGAGAAAATATGCTCACTTGATCTACCCAAATCACAATCTGTTACACAAACCGTTTCTGTAACGGTTGCGGTTTCATTTGGATCAAAAAATCCATCCCCATTAGATGGCCCACCGCCAATTGTATTCACCGGAAAATGAGTCATATCCAGGTAGCCAGAAATGATGGTATCTCCATTCAAATCAACCGTTTTTGAAAATATCAATGGGACTCCATTTACTTGGACGTCAGTAACACTAATTCCAGGTCCTTGTATGTTTTCATATAACAAGGAGTCGACGAATCCATCCAACCCACTATTCGTAACCAATATATCTCTTGTAAAACATTGTCCCTCACGGGCCGCACCTACATTGTTCACTACATTTGTGGTAAAGAAAGGCACTGCGAATGCATCTCGATATTCTTGGGTTGCATCGCTTTCCAGTAAGACAAAGGTATTTAAGTTGTAATTCAAATCCCATACATCAAAAATCGATACTGCATTGTTTGCTGCAATCGTATCTGGAATTGCACAAGTACCCTGAATAGAAAATGCCACATCGACCGATGTAGTTCCTCCTGGACTTAAATCAGGAATTTGAAAAATAGGCATATTGGGATCTGCAGAAGAAACTAAATTTACGCCCGGACTTGATAAAGCTGAATTGAAGTTTACCAGCTCTACTCCTGGAAATAAATTGGCTGTCGCTAAGATATTACTGCGATCATTAGGATCCGTTCCATTGATGCTAATCGTGACAATAACATCATCCGGATCTCCACATACATTGAGGAAATCTGGAGCAGTTGTAGCAGAAGAATAGCTAACCGCTAAATTATCTTGAGCGCTTAATTGACCTACTAAGATCAACAAGAGGGTTAGGGTGCTCAGCCATTTGAAGTGTTTCATAGCTGAAAATTTTTGTTGTTGTTTAAAATAAATCTTTACAGAAGATAATTAAGTCTTGGCTAGTGCCGAGACAGAAACATCTAATTATATATTATAACTAATTTCATACCAAATTTTATTTAAACTATATCCTCCTGATTATCAATATCATACAAAATTTTCAGTTTTGACTTAATTCCATAAAAAAAGCCCTAACACTCTGAAGAATGTTAAGGCTCTAAGGGATAAGAGGAGTATTTATTTCTTTTTAATTGCTTTCATTCTTTGTATGAATGCATTTGCTTTTGCTTCTTCTTCCAGTACTATTTCATAAACCTCACCATCATCTAACTTTTCAGTTCTTTCGTTTTTCTTCAAATTTTGAATAGCTGCTGTATAAATTGGATTGTCGGAAGTAGTTTGTAGAACACCGTCTCTATAGCCGAAGTAATAATAGTAGCCACCTGGTGATGTGATATGAAAATACATGCGATCTTCATCTCCATTGATTGGCATTTTTATTTCTAATTGAGCATCGATGACTTTATTGACAGGCATTCCACCAATATGTACCAAATTTACGGTTTCATTGTTAACAATAAATGATTGAAAATCTTGATCCCAATCCAGTTTCGTTTTTCCTAATAAAAACAATGGCATTCCGTTTTCTATTTTCTTTCCTTTCTTATCTTTTTTATGAGGAATGAGCAATTCATTGGAAGCGTTCATCGTAGCTAGTGCGTTGAATAACTCACTAGAATTTTCGATTAAATTGGACAATGCGATTTTATAAAATGTTTTGTCGCCAAAATTTGCGTTTCTGGCATCAAAACTTCCGTCATAAATGTCATTGATTATAATTTGCTTGACATGATTTGGTAAAAGGAAATCAAATTCGGCCATCACATCTAGGTTGAAATCTCCTGATTTATCCGTCATATCAACTGATGCAACTCCTGCACATTTTAAGTCGACTGCACGCATGTTGTTGCCAATTTCAAACAATCCTTCTGCAAGTACATTTGTTGTCTCATCTTTGTATCGGAGTTGATCCCCAACAGCAGATTGAGTAACGACTCTCAAAGAATCTCCAAATATAAATTCATCCTTTTTATCGTCATATTTAAACATTCCACGACCATCGATTAATACTCGGTCTTTGCGATTTGGGAGTGCAGCCATGATAGATGGATATATTTTTCCAGTTGTTTTGCTTACGAATAAACCAGTTCTGATTGGGAATCCATGTTCATTTTTTGGTTCCTCATAACTAATTGATAAATCTCCTTTATCTCCTTGAAAGTTAACACTGAACCAATCTTTTTGAGGTAAATTTTCTGCATCCAATTTTGCTAAACCTTTAAATTTAAGGTTGACAGATTCTGCGTTTAAAGAAATATCTCCTGCGAAATAAGTCTTACTATTTATCTTAAAATTATCAGACATTTCAACCGTTCCATTTGCTCTGGTGACTACTTTTTTGTCCTTTTGTTTTCCTTTTCCAAAAGGTCCACCAACGATTTCACTAAATTCTATTTCTTGTTTTGTATTTCCTATGTTATATTCATAAAAGCCTTTTGCAACATATTCATTTTGTCCTTTTATTTTGACAGTAGCTCTATTAATGATATGATTTCTATTTTTAGTATTCGCAATTATTTGCGCATTTTCCATGGTTTGAAAAGCACCTTCTTTTTCAATAACTAATTTCTCTTCATTTGGATGAACGAAAGCATCTGCAACTTTTACATATGGGACACCTGAGATTCTTAGCTCACTTGTCTTCATATCGTATTCCGCATTTGCCCCTTCAAAATTGAGGGTATCATTTTCTAAAAATTCAGACATAAAAGTAGCAAGGCTACTTTTATCTGTAACGAAAGTGACCTTTCCATTTGCCATATCCCAATTGAATGCATTCATGGTCGTCTTGCACTTGTTGTATGGAATATCAGTAACCTGATCTTTATTTCTGGATTCAAAATGACCGATTTGTTTTTCAAAATCAATCTCCAATTTTACATCTTTCGTATCGATCGCAAAACCTTTTAGATCTCTGGATTTGATAGAAAAATTTGCACTATCAGATTGAATTTTCTTCGAATCAAAAGTAAATTCATTTGAGTTGATGATTCCTTTTGACCATTCAAATTTACCCGCAGCAACTAAATCCTCAGGTGTAAGTGATAATGCTCCATCTAGTTCATAGTCAGCATTTCCAAAAAACTCAAAAGGATGTGCATTAGAAATCGCGCTCAAAGTATCCAAGTACGGACTCCATTTGACATCTATTAATTCCCCATTTACTTGAGGAAACTCAGGTCCTGATTTCTCTTTTATTTCAAAAATACTTCCTTTTGAAATTGTTTTGTTAGGTAAAAAAGTAATTGTATCAGATTGAGTACTACTCGACAGATAAGAAACAGTCCCTTGTCCTAATAATCCCTTATTACTCAAATTAATTTCACCTGCATAACTCCCCTTTTCTTTATACATTTTGATCCCTTCAGTTTTCGTAATAGTACTGAATCCTAAAGAGGCATCTTCTTCCATTAAAAGCAGGGTTTCTTTGATTGGTGGAAATATATCTGCAGAGACCAATTGCCCATCAAAATTAAGATGCTGCTTTTCAAGTTTATCCAATGCATTCAAACTAAATGGATCTAATTCGAAGTAAAATTTATCTCTCGTATATGCAGAATCTTGGGTTGTATTCCAATCATAAAATACACGAGGATGGTTCTTTACTTTTATTACTGGGAAGATATCAATATCCTCTTTTCCAGATTTATTGGCAGGCGCATCAATTAATAATATTCCTTCTAAATGTTCAATTCTTGAGGCGATTGAAATGGCGTTTGGACGGTGTTCGCTATCATAAGTTCCGTCCTGCACAAATACGTCAAAATATCGTACAGAATCCAAACTTATCTGAAATTTGTCATACATAAATTCGAAATCTTTACCTTTTAACAAAGTAAATCCGGCGAATAACTCACCATCAAAAGTTAGGTCTCTATTTTTTGAAAATGTTACTTGCTCACCGAATGGTTTCATTCCGACACGTTGTGTTTTACTCAGTTCAAATTTCTTTATCCCATTCACCAAAACATCTTGGCTGCTTAGTGTTAGGATAGCATTATGTTCATCTGTATCAGAAACCAACTTTAAATTATCGTAGTCCTTTTTCTTTTGTGCAGCATCCGCATAATGAAAAAGTTTATCGGTAACAATCACTACTTCATTTTCGATATCATAATTGATAAATCCGAGTGCTACCAAATCGAAAAGCATCGTTTTGATATTTGTAATTGAAAATTTTGGATTCATTTTTTTTGCAATCACATTCGCATCCAATGTATTTGTACCTTGTTCTTTACAGACTACTTTTAAGAGTGCAATAGGATTGATATTGGATACGCTTTGAAGTCTTCTATACTCGACCTCATCAAAATATTCCATAGATTCAAAACGTACTCTCTTACCCGATTTATCTGTGCTTAATTTTTTCTCTCCAACGATGATAGCGCCATCATTGATAAACCATTTTAATTTGTCAGAATCTATATTTAATTGATGATAAGTACTCAAGAAAGGATTTTGCCCACCGCCTCGTTTGTCTCTTGTTAGATTTAGCTCATTAGACTTAATATTCAGATCTATTTTTACAGAAGGATGGTAAATTGAATCCTGGTCAGCATAAATTACTGAAGTTACTTTTTCAGCCAGGACGCTTTCACCAGGATTGATTGCAAATTCGTTCGCAACAGCTTTGTAAATCAACTTTTGTTGTGCATCATATAGCGTCAGCGTTGCTTTTTGCTTCGAATTCCCAATTCCATATAAAGTACTTCCATGCAATTTGAACCCTGCATGCAGTTTAATCCCATTTCCAATATTATTTATTTTAACAAACACATCGTTTGATTCGAATTTCGGATAACTTGCTTTTGAAGATTTATTGGCTACGACTACTTTATCTACCAATTTCCCTTCCATTAAAATATCTTTGAAAAAGTGCTTATAAACCAATTGAGCTTTATTCGCTTGGTAAGTCATTTTTGCAATATCAATGTTATAATCTGACAATAAACAGTGGACTTCTTTCATCCCATCATTTCTCCAATACGTCTTTCCTTCTGTTCCTTTAAAAGATTTTTCGATAGGATAATATTTTCCGGCTGCATCGGTAATGGTGATGGATTCATTTTTGCGCTCGCAAGTAAGTCTTAATTTTGGGAATATCACCAATGCTTTATTAGCTTCATATTTCAATTCAAAATTTTCACTTTGTACTTTCCAATTGCTGGAAGCGTGTAAAGACAGATCTTTAAAAAAAGCAGCAGTAAATTGAAGAAATACTTTTGTAGGTTTAAAATTTCGACCTTTGATGTCGTCAAAAACTTTGTTCAAAACAATATGAAAGTTTTCGTAATGACTGGACATACTGGATTGTCTTTTTATTTCAGTAATTGAAATCAGATAATCTTTGAAATATGGACTTGCTTTTAGTTTATTCGTGTGCATCTGGTTAAGTACTTCCAGTGTTGCTTCGAATTCTTCATCATTAAATTTACCGTTATTAAAAAGTGCTTCATAATTATCATACACATTCAACATCGATTCTTGCTTACTCTGAGTCATGAAGACTTTCAGTTTTTCTAGATATTCTTTTTTGTCAGCCGGAAAATAGTCTTCGTTGTTGGCAAACATAAATGAAAAACAAACTATCAAAAAGCTTGTAAAAATTAGACGTAGCATGCATTCGGTTTTTAAGCGGAGGGAATTCGATTAAAATGTATTTACTTTGGGAGTGCGTGGGAAGTAAAGTGGAAGGAAATTGGAGGAAATGAAAAGAGGGCTAATTTGAAAATTCAATCTACAATTTAGTTGCGTTGTTTGCGTACCCCTAGCATGGTAATGTTTGGTTGAATTAATTAATCGATATAATTTTTATTACCTACTTTTGGTTAGATTTATATAATTGTGGTTAGAAAATTCGTTAGTATAAAATGAAATATGTTGTTTCCAAGTCCAAAATTTGTTTTTATCTAATATTTTGTTGGTTTATTGTTGGATGTGGTAATGCAGCACCAAAAGGCAAGTCTGATTTTTCGGATTGCAAGTATGGAAAACCTGCTGCTATTTTCTCTGATAAAATTCCCGACATAACAGCCCACTCTTTTAATATCTTTCAAAATGAAGGGATTGAATTGGTCCGATTTACCAATGGGATGGTCATGGAGTTAATTCAAAGTGGTTGTGATAACATTGTCCAGTCGTTTAAATTCCAATTGCCTGGTGATCATCGTAAAAAAAATGCCCTAGATTGGGTAGAGGAAGCAGTCATTCAGCTGAGATATTTAGGTGGGCTAGACCCCAAATTTGCTTCATTATCCTTCTGGGGGAATGAAATAGAACAAAGAAAATCTGCAATAAAATTGGGTTCCACACATGATATTCAACAAGGATTTAAGGTGAAAATAGATAAAGTGCTGAGTTCCAGTGAGTCAATTCTTCTTTTAGAGCTGAGTCAATAACCAATAAAAATTCACTAAATAGCTGTAATTTTATCCTATCATTAGCCTTTAAATTATCCATTTTAGTATCTTTACTGAGATATGTTAAAATAGCTTTCTAAGCATATTCAAACCCCAATCTCAATTCATACTCATAACTATGAAAAATGCAGTTTTTCCATTGCTAGTTAGTGCCTTGGTCCTATGGATCGTTGGTGGATCTATCTGGTATTCCAAAACTATTTGTGGTTCAAACCCGAACTCTATTCCTGGATTTCAAGTAACGGATATTTCTTTCAGTCATAATTCAGAGAATACTTTCTTTTTTAACCCCAATAGTGCTATACCCCAAATTCCTTCCGATACAGAAATTGCGCTCAAAGAAGTAGCGCTTCATCTGAAACGGAACCCATATCGTCAATTAACTTTAAGCGGTATTTACAATATCTCTGAAAAATCTCAAACTAAAAGTGAAAACCTCGGAATAGCACGTGCAAATGCTATTAAAAAAAAATTAGTACATCACGGTGCAATTCGTGAAAATATTAAAGTTGAAGGGATCAAAACCAATAACAGTCAAGGCAAAGGAAGAAAACTATATGGAGGAGTATTGTTTTCATTTTTTGAAGATCCTGATAGCAAAACTGCTGTCGAAATACAAGGTGCGGTCGTACCTGTTGAATCAAATGCTGACTTAATCGCGAGCGCCATCACGACTGCTCCCGAAAAGGTGGTTGAAGAAAAAACTAAACCAGCAAAGGAGGAAACAAAAACAGAAGCAATGGTGGAAGATGAAAATGAAGAAGATGTGGGTTTGGTTACAATTGGGAGCGTTCAAAATGAAGACAGTTACAAAATGCGTCCTTTGAATTTATATTTCCCTTCCAATAAATATAAATTGAAATTGGTCCCAGAACTTGAAATATATTTTAATGACTTAAAAGCTTTCTTGAAAGCAAATCCTAAAACCAAAATTTATTTAACTGGACATTCAGATAGTATGGGCGATAATCCAAAGTACAATATGAGATTATCAAAATTACGTGCCCGTGCTGTGAAAGTATTTATGGAAGAAAATGGATTCCCAGCTAATTTGATCATTATCGACTACAAAGGTCCTGATGAACCTTTGGCAGACAATGAAACTGAAGAGGGAAGAACAAAAAATAGACGTGTGGAAGTACGTATACACGATTAAAATCAACAAATTAAAAAAATAGTTCCAAAAATTTAATAAGCAAGTGATATGAATATGTGTTTGTTATCGATGTTGTTGCTGACAATAGGATCGGCTTTCTTAGCTGCTCTCGCTACCTACTTCAAACGGCAAATTGAAGTAGACGCACTCAACATTCGAATAAAAAAGATGAAAACTACTTTGGAGAAGTTGGATGTTGAGCACCGAAACAGCATCGCATATTACGAAGGTATGCGCGAGGAAATCACCAACTATGCAACCGAACGAAATACAGTAGAAAAAGAAATAGAATCTTTAGAAAAGCAAATTGCAGATCTGATTGCCGAAAACGAAGTACTGAAAAATCCAAATGTAGTTCCTGAAAGCGATGAGCATTCGTTGTCCTCTCAAAAATTACTCCCAACTCCTGAAGGAGATAATGGTGATGGAATTGAATTCGCTCAGACCAGCGCACACAAGAAAAAGAAGCAGAAAAAGAAGAAATCGAAATCAATTAATAAAGAAGTCGAAGTCTTAAGCGAGCAAAACCAAGCACTCGAAAAAGAAATTACAGCATTAAAAGACTACAAATCAAAAGTAGAGGAGCTAGAAGCTAAAATGGAATCTATAACAAAAAAGATCCACGATGAGACACCATCTTCAGATGTTGCTCCACCATCCACTTCAGCCAAAAAAGCACCCGTAAAAAAAATAAAAATAAAATCTGCTAACAATAAAGTCACAGAATCTACTACTCCTAAGCTTATTCAAAAAGATGACAAATCTATTTTGAAAAGAATCAACAGAAGAAGAAAAGAGGTTGACTTCGAAACAATCGGGTTTTCAGCTATGGGAAGAAAAGATGATTTGCAAAAAATAAACGGAATAGAACCATTCATCGAAAAGAAACTGAATGCATTGGGTATTTACCGGTTTTCTCAATTAGCCAATTTCAACCAAGAGATTGCCAAAAAAATATCTAACCTCATTGAAATGGAAAATTCAGACTCCGATATTTTAAAGTGGAGCGAGCGCGCTAAAACATTCACCGACTAAAGAGCAAAACAAAATTTATTTACCCCTTGTCTAAGTTAATTTAGACAAGGGGTTTTTTCTTTTCAATGCTTAAACTTCTACCTTAGTTATTTGTTTTAATTCTTATATCTTTGCGCAAAATTATCAGACAAGCTGAGCCCTAAAAGCGTGGTTTTATAAAGAAATAAAATCTGCGAAACTAGATTTCAGTTTGTTTCATACAAAAATTATCAACATGAAATATGATTTGATTGTAATCGGAAGTGGTCCTGGTGGATATCCTGCCGCTATTAGAGGGACTCAATTAGGAATGAAAGTAGCTATCGTAGAAAGAGAATCTTTAGGAGGTATCTGTTTAAATTGGGGATGTATTCCCACCAAAGCCCTTCTCAAAAGTGCTCAGGTTTTTGAATACATCCAGCATGCTGAAGATTACGGAATTAAGGTCAAAGGTGCCGATGCGGATTTCAAGGGAATTATCAAAAGAAGTCGTGGTGTAGCCGATGGAATGAGTAAAGGAATTTCATTCTTGATGAAGAAAAATAAAATCACCGTTATCAACGGAGAAGGTAAATTAGGTCGTGGAAAAACCGTTGAAGTAACAGACAAAGATGGTAAAACAACTAAGTATGATGCCAACAACATTATCATTGCTACCGGTGGTAGAGCCAAACAATTGCCCAACTTACCCATCGACGGAGAAAAGATTATTGGATATCGGAAAGCAATGACCTTAGAAAAATTACCAAAGAAAATGGTAGTGGTCGGAGCTGGAGCAATCGGAGTTGAATTTGCTTACTTCTATAACGCCTTGGGAACGGAAGTCACCGTGGTCGAATACATGGATCAAGGTTTGGTTCCAAGAGAAGATAAAGACGTATCTAAGGAATTGACAAAGATATTCAAAAAAGCAGGTGTCAATGTAATGGTCAATACTTCTGTAGAATCTGCCGATACAAAAGGTAAGGTCTGTAAAGTAAAAGTGAAAAACCGAAAAACCAATAAAGAGGAAACCATTGAATGTGATGTGATTCTATCTGCAACAGGGGTCACACCAAACACTGAAAATATTGGATTGGAAGCGCTTGGCATAAAAACGGATCGTGGATTAATTCAAGTAGATGAGTTCTATAAAACAAATGTAGCGGGGATTTATGCAATTGGAGACGTCGTTCCTGGTGCGGCTTTAGCACACGTTGCAACGGCAGAAGGAATTCTATGTGTTGAAAAAATAGCCGGTCATCAGGTTGAACCACTGGATTATAACAATATACCGGGATGTACTTATTGTAGTCCTGAAATTGCTTCCGTTGGTTACACAGAAGCAGCAGCAAAAGAAGCTGGCTACGAATTAAAAATAGGTAAATTCCCTTTCTCTGCTTCCGGTAAAGCAAGTGCTGCTGGAGCAAAAACTGGTTTTGTAAAAGTGATTTTTGATGCGAAGTATGGAGAGTTTTTAGGCGCTCATAT
The DNA here is from genome assembly GCA_937928575.1 of uncultured Saprospiraceae bacterium. Lineage (GTDB taxonomy): Bacteria > Bacteroidota > Bacteroidia > Chitinophagales > Saprospiraceae > CALDGQ01. The sequence goes on from CALFWW010000018.1 coordinate 32,563, forward strand.
GATTGGTTACAATGTGACTGAAATGATTGCAGAGGTTGTTGCTGCTCGTAAATTAGAAACCACTGGTCATGAAATCATTAAGTCTGTCCACCCTCACCCAACTATGAGTGAAGCAGTCATGGAAGCGACCGCTGCTGCTTATGGAGAAGTTATCCACTTGTAAATAAAAAAAATTAGACTGTAAATAATTTTGTAAGAGCGATGTTGAAA
>CALFWW010000019.1 GCA_937928575.1 uncultured Saprospiraceae bacterium
GTTTCAAAACGCCCCAAATCGGTAAGCCCCCCCCACCAACTTGCGATGAGAGAGGCCGTCCCAAAAACTAGTCTTAAAGAAATCCCATTGGACTTCCCTAGTTTACAATCAATATCTTTGAATGCCAAGCAGACACGAGTCAACAGAGCATAACTTTTCTTATTGAAAATATTCGGGTATATAAAAACGAAATAAAACTTAGGGGAGATAATTGAGGTGGGGGAACCGTTTTTGTTATTATCTATACTTCAAAGATATTCTAATCAAGGGTTCAATGCATATCCCAAATTCGGTAAATTTTTTATGGAGAGAATTATAGATATGAAGCCTTTTTTGACAAATTTGTCGTTACCTGATTTAAGGTGAGTAAGATATAATTGACGATCACTTTTAATAAGGCAAAAATTCATTTTTTTTACTCGAAAAAGTATCAGTAAAGGCAAAAGTTTAACATAAAAAATAGTTACCAATTCAAAATACTTTTATCAGGATGGAGAAAATAGAATTAAACTAATTAGGCAATTGCCACTTCTTCTCAGTTTGAATTTTCTCCGCTGCTTGTAATAACCATTCTCTATCAGAGATATATTCTGTTGTTTTAATTTTCTCAATGATGGTCGGTAATTTTTTTTGATTTCTTTTTAGTAGCTGAAATAAAGAATCGCAGAAGTTTTTATAGAAAGTTTTCATATTTCCAGCCAACTTTTTATCTCTTTTCAGAAAGATGCTAAATGATGCGATTAAAGAAAGAAGGGGCTCAATTTCAAATGATTCAAAATACATTTTGCACAATGTGATCCTGGACATCGAGTGAATATAGGGATCATTCACTTTGATGTTATTGATGAGGCGGATAACTTCTTCATAATTCTTTGTAGAATAATTCCATTCTGATAAATTATAATTGAAGGCATCTTCTCGATACTGCTTTGGGATTTTATCTTTGTTGTTGAATATAAATTCTTTTGTTAAATCATACTCTTTCAATCGAACTCCAAGTTTGGAAACATTAATGTACGTCCAAATTGTAAGTTGTTTGTTTTCATCCAACAAAATTCCCTCTTTGATACCCACCAAATAAAGATCAAAAGCTTCTTGTAAATAGGCGAGATTATTTTTTTTGATTTGCCTTGCACAGAAATTAATCGCATAAATGTAAATATCTTTCAATTCTGAATTCGAGATACTATCTGCATGTTCAAAAATCTGAGTCTTCAATAATTTGAACTTTTGCTTTGCATCATTTCCTTGGACGATATTCAGAATATTCAGATAAATAGCGATAATAGGCTCTTCAACAAATTTACTTTTCTTAATAAATGCAATCGTTTCGTCAACCAAGTTAGTGTCATAATCAGTTTTCAAGAATTTAGACTGATCAATCATATTGCAGCTATACTTCAATTTATTGAGGAAGAAATAACAGTCATTGTAATCAGAAGCTTTTTGTAAGCTATTATCATAGGTTCTTCTTTGGACCACATTGGTTCTGAACTGCAGCTTATATAATAGTGAGGCTTTATAGTAATGGATTGAATCAATATCTGCCACATTTTCCATATCTTCAAGCTTCTTTTTAAGCTCTGTTCTAAAGCTGTTCATTAATTTTTTCTCGTAAAGAGACTCAATTAAATGGATTTCCTTTAATCTACTGTCTTTTTCAAACTTACTAATAGTTAAAAATTGCTCTATCAATTTGAATAAAAAACTCAATTGATAACTGAGCTCCTTTTCATTATTCTTCTTATTGAAAGCTACATTTTCAATGATGCTGGTCTTGTTTACACTTTTCTCAGGAAATTCTGGGTGAAATGGTATCAAATACCTTAGTAATTCGACCAATTCTGGTCTTTGATTGAAGTATGGAGAAGCAACAAATTGCTCGAATTTTTTCAATTCAGAGGAGTTGAGACTGCTCAGGTAGACTAGCACCTTACTTTTTTTCATAAGATAGTGTTAAAAGTGCTGATAAGCAGCCGTTAAAAGATATGGAATAATGAACATTATTACGGAAATTGAAGTAAAACATATTAAAATAAAATATAATATGAAATATATAAAGTATTGATTATTAATAAATTATGAATTTATGACTTATAAATTACAACCTAAATTTATAGAATAAAATCGGAAACTATAAAAAAATGTAATTGTGAGCATTATACATTGCGGTTACTTTTGAATAAACATTTTAGTCTTAACAATTATAAAATAATTAATTATGAGAACTTTTACCAGACTACTAAGCATTGCAATTGTCTTTATGTTGCTGGTAACCCCCAAGAACAGTTGGTCTCAGACAGTGTGGCCCGGAGATGTTGACAACAATGGTATTGTCGACGGGGTTGATGCATTGTATTGGAATCAAGTTATCGGTGAAACTGGTACTCCAAGAATTAATGGTACAGCAGACTGGACAGGTCAAAATTTACCAATCCCATTGTGGGGTACATCCTTCGCCAACTCATTAGATTATTCGTACGCGGATTGTGATGGGAATGGTGTCGTCGATGAACTGGATTTTATGGACGGTATCATTGACAACTGCGGCCAAACCCATGGCGTAGTCACCCCGAGTGTTTATTTTAATGGTCAGGTAGGAGTCGATCCTAGCCTTTGCCTCGAACCAGAGTCGAACGAAGTTTACTCTGGAGAAATGCTAAATATTGATCTTAAGCTCGGAGATGAAAATATTGATATTGAAGATTTCAAAGCAATTACTTTCACTGTTGAGTATGATGGTGAATTTGTCGAAGATAATTCCAATTTCATGTTGGACCTTACTGAATCCTGGGCTGACCCAAGTGGTACCGGTGAAGGGACCGAATCTTACGTCAAAAATTATAACGATACCAATCAAGGTGAAGTCACCATACTAAGAACGGGTTCCTCTATTCAAAATGGAGCTGGTAAAATTGGTCGTGTATCGATTGTTATTGAAGATCAAATTGTTGGGTTGATTACCAATGATACAATGACAGTTAAGGTTAAAAATATCAAGATGGTGAATCAAGCTGGTATTGCCAAAAGAGTTGCACCAGATTGCCACGCATCCGTGAAAATTCTAGAACCTCGAAATTCAACAAACTGCCCACAAATTGTAAATCCAGTTTGTGGCGATAATGGCGTTACTTATATCAATTGTTGCTATGCAGCAGCAGCGGGTGTAACTAATTTTACAACAGGTGTTTGCTACAGTGGATGTATCGATGAAACTCAAATGAACCCAGATGCGAATTGTAGCTATACTTACAACCCAGTATGTGGATGTAATGATGTAACTTATTTGAACTCTTGTGTTGCGCAAGCAAACGGAGTAACTGTTTACAATCAGGGCCCTTGTAGCGAAAACTGCTATGACCCAACTTACGTAGAAATATGCGGACAAACTTCAACCGATCCAGTTTCTGGAGTCGTCAATTTACTATGTCCTCAAACTCCAGCTCCCGTTTGTGGATGCGATGGAATTACTTACACGAACTCATGTTACGCGCAGGCATCAGGAATGTCATTTTATACACCGGGCCCTTGTGCCAATAATTGTGTAGATCCAAACTCAATGGATCCGAATTTAATTTGTTCTAGTACCTACGATCCAGTTTGTGGATGTAACGGTGTTAACTATTCTAACTCTTGTTACGCAGATGCAGCAGGAGTTTTAAACTACACACCTGGAACTTGCGGTAGTAGTACTTGGTGCTCTCAAGCAACTCCAATTTCATGCGGTGATTTCATGCCGAATGAAACAACAGTAGGTGCAGGAAATAACATTAATAGTTACCCGGGCTGTACAAGTCAAAATTTTGCAGGACCGGACAAAGTTTACGTAATTAATAAAAATACTTCTGGTGATTTACAAATCGGAATTGAGATCATGACCCCAGGTATGGACTTGGATATGTTCTTATTGACGGACAATTGTAATCAAGTATCTTGTGTAAAATCAAGTACCACCAGTAATGCCAATTCCAATAATGAAGGAATTATATATGAAGATGCACCAATTGGAACTTACTACTTAGTGATTGATGGACAATATGCCAACTCTGAAGGAAATTTCCGCCTAGAAGTCAACTGTGGATATTTAAATTGTGATAACTCAGTTAATTTAACTTGTGGCGTTCCAGTTAGTTTAAATAACAGTGCAGGTACGGATGAAGTATCTTTATACGGTTGTGATGGCAACGTTTTAAATGTGGAAAACAACGGACCAGAAATGATCCATACTTTCACAACAACAACAGCTGGACCGGTGAATGTTTCGCTATATGGATTAACGGCAAATCTTGAGTTATTCATGTTGCGTTCTTGCGATCGTGGAGATTGTATCGATTACAGTCAAAATCCTGGAACCAACAATGAACAAATTGAAGCCTATCTACAACCTGGTACTTACTATGTCGTAGTCGATGGATATAATGGTGCTGTCTGTGATTATAATCTACTAGTAAATTGTGCTGCCAATTGTACTTATGACATCAATGCAACTGCAATGGATGCCAATTGTGGTCAAAACAATGGTGCAATTAACATTACATCTACAGGTGGTGAGCCAGGATTTATTATCCAATGGTCAGGACCTGTCTCAGGTAGCTTCTCAACTTATGGGACAAATTGTACGGTAAGTGGTTTGCCAGGTGGTGTATATACTGTTACAGCAACTGATGCAAACGGATGTGAAGACACCTCTACAGTTACAATCGGAAACTCTGAAACAAATCTAAACGTGACTGCAACTGCTCATGATGCAGTATGTATGGATCAAGGGTCAATTTCTGTAAGTATTGCCAATGGTTCTCCACATTATCAGATATTTATTTCTGGACCAACATCAGGTAGTACAACGACTTCTCTTTCTGGTTTCAATATTGTGAACTTGGATCCAGGAACTTACACGCTTCAAATTGTGGACGCAAACGGTTGTTCCAATACACAAGAAGTAGTTATTGGACAATCTCCAGGTAACTTTAATTGGGCTTTCACAGTAACCGATGCCGCTTGTGGTGGTACAGGAAGTATTCATGTTGTTACTTCAAATGGAATACCTGGCTATAACATTATAGTTTCAGGTCCAACCAGTGGAAGTGCAACAACTAATTATGCTACTTTCAATATCAACAACCTTCCAGGTGGTACCTATGATATCACCGTAGAAGATGGTAACTGGTGTCAAGTAACACAAACAATTACTATTCAAGATTCAAATCTTACAATTGGATTAGATGCTAATAGTGGATACTGTGGAAGCACAGGATCAATTGATGTAAACATGTCAAATGGAAATCCTGGATATCACATAGCTTGGTCTGGACCAAGTTCCGGTTCTGCAAATGTTGGATCATCTAGTTATACAATTCCTAACTTGGCAGGAGGATCTTACTCCGTAACGGTTACGGACAATGCAGGTTGCTCAGATTATCAGGTAGTGACGCTTTACAATAGTCAAGGAAGTATTGATTTTGATTTGACAGCAAGTAATGGTTCTTGTGGTCAAGCCGGGTCAATATGGTTGGGAGTAAATACAGGAACGTCACCTTTCACAATTACATGGAGCGGACCAGCTTCAGGAACAATAACAACACCTTATACAAACTATGATATACCTTGGTTACCGAACGGAACATACTTAGTCCAAGTAACCGACGCTGATGGTTGTAGCTCAACAGAAAATGTAACCATCAATAATTCCATGAACAACTTAGAAATTAATACAACCCCTTCCGACGGTATATGTGGCCATCCTGGGTCCATATGGGTGAGTATTTCTAACGGTACACCAGGGTATTCTATTTCTTGGTCAGGTGCTTCTAGTGGTAGTACAACCACAAATTCTGGATCATATGATATCCAAAATTTAGCAATCGGTAATTATAACATTACCGTTACTGATGGTAGTGGATGCCAAACAACAACTAGTGTATCAATTGGAGATACACCAAGCAACTTGGCGATCACAGCAACTCCTTTTGATGTTGTTTGTGGAAATCCTGGTTCAATTGATTTAGCAATTGCTAACGGTGCAGGAGGTAGCTATTCAATAGTTTGGTCAGGTCCAACTTCTGGTACAAGTAATTCAAGCTTAAGCGTATTTACCATAACGGGTGCAATCGCTGGTACTTATACGATTGAAGTAACCGATGACAACAATTGTGTTGCTTCAACTACTGCTGTTGTCGTAGCTCAAGCTAATGATTTAGCAATTACAGGTAGTCCAAACAATGGAGTTTGTGGAAATCCTGGTACAATTGATTTGAATATTACAGGCGGTACAGGTGATTATACAGTTGCATGGAGTGGTGCTGGTTCTGGATCTGCTAATTCGAATGGAAATGCATACACAATTAATAATACAGTTTCAGGGACTTACAACATTACAGTTACGGATGCTGCGGGTTGTACAGCGAATACGAGTATCGTAGTTGCTAATGGAGCTAATAATATTTTTGTCACTGGTACGCCGAATAATGGAATTTGTGGAACTGCTGGTTCTGTAGATTTGACAATGTCTGGCGGAAATGGTGGGTACACAGTTAATTGGAGCGGTGCTTCAACAGGTACTGGAAATGCAAATAACAACACGTTTACAATATCTAATGCAACTTCAGGTAATTACAATATTACTGTTGAAGATGGAAATGGATGTACAACAACTACTTCAGTTACAGTAAATAATTCTACAAATAATTTTAGTGTTACCGGAACATCAGCAGACGGTACTTGCAACAATCCTGGATCATTATGGATCTACATGGATGGAGGTACACCAAACTACTTAGTAGAATGGGATGGACCAGTGAGTGGTTCAGCGCCAACAACAGCAGAATCCTACGATGTACAAGGAACACCAGCCGGAACCTATTTAGTGACCGTAACAGATGCAAACGGATGCGTTGCAACGACGACAATCGTTGTCAATAACTCAGCTGGCAACTTTAGTGTTACCGGAACATCAGCAGATGGTACTTGCAACAATCCTGGATCATTATGGATTTACATGGATGGAGGTACACCAAACTACTTAGTAGAATGGGATGGACCAGTAAGTGGTTCAGCACCAACAACAGCAGAATCCTACGATGTACAAGGAACACCAGCTGGACCCTATTTAGTGACCGTAACAGATGCAAACGGATGCGTTGCAACTACTACAATTGTTGTTGGTACGCAAGGAAGTGACTTGACAGTTACAGCAAATGCTACCGGGGGATCATGTGGAAGTGTTGGTAGTATATTGCTTTCAATCAATGGAGGAAATTCACCTTTCACAATTGATTATACTGGAGCTGCTTTAGGCACCGCAACCTCTAATGGTGGCACTTACAATTTGACAAGTGCTGTTTCTGGAACTTATAACTTTACCGTAACCGATGCAGAAGGTTGTACTGCAACTACTTCAGTTATTGTCAACAATAATTCGAATAATGCAGGACTTACATTAACTCCAACAAATGGAGCATGTGGTCAAGATGGGCAAATATCTGTAACTCCATCAGGTACTGCACCATATACAATTTCTTGGGCAGGTGCTGGATCAGGAACTGCAACAAGCAATGGATCTTATATTATTACAAATGCAGTGCCTGGTAACTACACCATTTCTATCTCAGATGCAAATGGATGTACTGCTTCACAAACGACAATAGTTGCTAGTGGAGATAATATTATTGCAACTTCAACATCAACTGGTGCGGATTGTGCCTCAGGTGTTGGATCAATTGATATTGCAGTAAGTGCAGGATCGCCATCATACACAGTTGTGGTAGCAGGTCCTACACCTAGTACTACTTCTCAATTTGGAAATAACTTTACCATAAGCAATGTTACTGCTGGTACTTATAGTATTACAATTACGGATGCAGCTAACTGCTCAACAACAATTACAGAAGTAGTTGCTGGGTCAGGATGTTGTATGACTGCATCAATGACTGGTGTAGATGCCGAATGTGGAACCAATGGTTCTATCTGGATTGATGTCTTCAGCGGTACCCCTAATTACACAGTAACATGGACCGGAGCAACTTCTGGATCAAATACAATCGGAATCGATAATTTTGAAATTCCTAATTTACCAGGAGGTGCATATACTGTAACCGTAGTTGGTGCAGATGGATGTACCGTAACTCAAAATGTTGCGGTAAACAGTACTGGAGGAATTGCAGTATCAGGTGTCGGAGTTGATGGAACTTGTGGAGGAAATGGTGCGGCAACAATTACTGTAACTGGTGGAGCAGCGAGCTACAATGTTACTTGGTCGGGACCTACCGCTGGATCTAATACATATGGTTCAGGAGTATTTACAATTCCAAACTTACCTGTTGGAAATTATACTTTCACAGTTACAGATGGTAATGGATGTACGGGTACAACTGCCGTTCAAATTGGTGGAGGTGCTGACAACCTATCAGGAACTGCTATACCAACTCATGCTTCATGTGAATCTCCTTTGGGGTCAATCAATGTAACATTAACTGGTGGAACTCCTGGATATACGGTAGTAACAACAGGGCCTACTGCTTCTAACACGACACAAACGGGTAATGCATTTACATTAGGAAGTTTGTCGCCAGGTAGTTATTCAATAGCAATAACTGATGCAAATGGATGTAGTACTACTTTGAATGCGAATGTTGATGGACCAGGATGTTGTATGTCTGCAACTTTGACTGGTGTAAATGCAGAGTGTGGCCAAAACGGTTCAATCTGGATAGATGTATTCAATGGTGCACCTAATTATACCGTCACTTGGACAGGAGCAACTTCAGGATCAAATACAATCGGAATTGATAATTTTGAAATACCAAATCTTCCAGGTGGTACTTATACAGTCACAATCGAAGATGCAAACGGTTGTACCGTAAATCAAACAGTATCTGTAAATAGTTCTGGAGGAATTACTTTAACGGCTGCTGGAAACGCAGGAGTGTGTGGAGGAAATGGATCTGCTAACATTACAGTTACAGGTGGTACACCATCATACACACTTACTTGGACCGGAGCAACTTCTGGATCAAATACTTATACAGCGGGATCATTCAATGTTCCAAACTTACCAGCAGGAAGTTATACTTTCTCTGTAACAGATGGAAATGGCTGTACTGCTTCACAAACGGTAACAGTAAATAGTGGAGCTAATACATTAACTGCAACTTCTTCTACTGCAGCTGCTGATTGTACATCAGGTTTAGGATCTGTAACAATTGCAGTGGCAGGTGGAACTCCAGGATATACGGTTGTTACGACTGGACCAACAGCTGGTACAACGACTCAAAATACTGGAAACTTCACTTTAGGATCTTTAGCTCCAGGTAATTACACGATCTCGATCACAGATGCAAATGGTTGTGCTACAACGTTGACTGCATTGGTCGGAGGACCTGGATGTTGCATGACAGCAAACATGACTGGTGTAGATGCGACTTGTGGAGCAAACGGTTCAATCTGGATCGATGTCTTCAACGGAGCACCTAATTATACCGTAACATGGACTGGACCAACTTCAGGATCAAACACAATTGGAATTGACAATTTTGAAATTCCAAATCTTCCAGGCGGTACTTACGTGGTGACAGTACAAGGTGCAGATGGTTGTTCTGTAACACAGACTGTTGTTGTAAATGCAACCGGTGGTGTTGATGTTACTTTGACTCCTGTAGATGGAGACTGTGGACAGAATGGATCTATCTGGGTGGATGTAAATGCAGGAACACCTAATTTTACAGTAACTTGGACAGGAGCCTCTACTGGATCAAACACAACTAATTTGTTGAATTTTGAAATTCCAAACTTACCAGCTGGCACTTATAACATTACAATTGTAGATGCAAATAATTGCTCAACTACTAATACCGTAATTGTTACAACTGGTGCTGGAACGATAACTGCAACTAGTACTTCAATTGCTGCAACTTGTGCAACAGGAAGTGGATCCATCTCAGTAGCTGTCAATGGAGGAACTCCTGGATACATAGTTACGACAACGGGTCCTACTTCAAGTACGACAACGCAAAATGGAAATAACTTTACACTTGGTGGGTTGACACCTGGAGATTATACGATTTCAGTCGCTGATGCAAATGGTTGTACAACTGCACTTACCAATGTTGTTGGTGAAGCAGGATGTTGTATGACAGCAACAATGACTGGAGTGGATGCAGGGTGTGGAACCAACGGTTCGATCTGGATTGATGTATTCAACGGAAATCCTAATTATACAGTAACATGGAATGGACCATCAAGTGGTTCTAATTCTATCAACTTGGATAATTTTGAGATACCGAATTTACCAGGTGGAAATTACACCGTTACGATTACGGACGCTGACAATTGTTCAGTTACGCAAAATGTAACCATCAATGTAACTGGTTCGATTGATATCACTGCAACTCCAATTGCAGGTGCATGTGGAGCAAATGGTGTAGTCAATGTAAATATATTGTCAGGCACACCGAGTTTCACGGTCTCATGGGCAGGAATTGTTAGTGGTTCAAACACGACTAATGCTAATACATATAATATCGCTGACTTACCAGCAGGAGTTTACACCATTACAGTGGTAGACGCAGCTGGTTGCTCAGATATACAAACAGTCACAGTAACATCAGGTGCAAATGACTTGACAGCAACGGCTGTTGGTGGTGATGTAAACTGTGTTACTGGTTTAGGTCAAATCGCTGTAGCAGTTGCCAATGGTGCACCTGTTTATACAATTGCGATTTCTGGACCAAGTACTGGAACCGTTACTTCTAATACAAATGGATTTAATCTAACAGGCCTTGCACCTGGTGATTATGTATTGACCATTACAGATGCGAATGGATGTACCACAACTGCTACGGCTAGTATTACAGCGGGAGTATGTTGTTTAACTACAACGGTTGTTGGAGTAGATGGAACTTGTGGAGATGCTGGGTCAATTATCGTTACTTCTGCAAATGGAACTGGACCTTATACTTACACTTGGACAGGCGGCGGTACAGCTACTTCTGCAAATTCACCTTATACAATTACAGGTGTAGTGGCAGGAACGTATACGGTTGTCGTGACAGATGCTAACAATTGTTCTACAACAAACACGGTAACGATTACTTCTGCTCCCGCAGTTACATTTACAGCAACTGCAAATGCGGGTGCATGTGGAGCAGCTGGTTCTGTAGACTTGACAATTTTGACTGGAACTCCTGCATACACAATTGCATGGGCTGGTGGTTCAACTACCTCGACAGGTGGAACAACCAACATTCCAAACTTGGCAGCTGGTACGTATACTTTCACAGTTACAGATGCAAATAATTGTACAGCAACTCAGACAGTAGTTGTGACAACGGGTACAAATGTTTTATCAGCTACAGCAGTTGGTGGAAATGCAGATTGTACTTCTGGATTAGGTCAAATCGCAGTTACTGTTGCGAATGGAACACCTGGTTACACAGTAACACTTGTAGGACCAAGTCCTGGAACAACTAATGCTGCAACTAATGGATTTAATCTAACAGGACTTTTACCTGGAAATTATACTGTAACGATTGTAGATGCGAACGGTTGTTCAACAACAGTCGGAACTACAGTAACGGATACAGCATGTTGTATGACAACTGCATTGACTGGTGTTGACGGAGTTTGTGGAGCAGATGGATCAATCATTGTTTCAATTGCGAATGGAGCTCCTGGGTATACAATTACATGGACAGGTGGTATTTCAACGACAACTACTACTTCACCGTATACAATTACAGGTGTAGCGGCAGGAACTTACACAGTTGTCGTGACAGATGCTAACAATTGTTCTACAACAAACACAGTAACGATTACTTCTACTCCTGCAGTTACATTTACAGCAACTGCAAATGCGGGTGCATGTGGAGCAGCTGGTTCTGTAGACTTGACAATTTTAACTGGAACTCCTGCATACACAATTGCTTGGGCTGGTGGTTCAACTACCTCGACAGGTGGAACAACCAATATTCCAAACTTGGTAGCAGGAACTTATACTTTTACAGTTACAGATGCGAATAATTGTAGTGCAACTCAAACAGTCACGGTGACAACTAGTGCAAACAATTTAACAGCAACTGCAATCGGAAGTGGTGCGGATTGTACCTCATGATTTGGACACATCTCAATCGCTATCTCAAATGGAGTACCTGGTTATTCAATTGCAGTAGCTGGTCCAAGTGCTGGAACAACAACATCTGCATCGAGCGCATTCAACATTGACAACTTACTACCTGGCGATTATACAATTACAATCACAGATGCAAATGGTTGTGCAACTACGGTGACTGCGACGGTAACAGATGGTTTCTGTTGTTTTGCAGGAACGATCGCTGTAGCATCGGATGCAATTTGCGGAACTGAGGGATCAATCGCCATTACAACGACGAGTGGAACTGGACCATATACGATCACTTATACTGGTGGTGCTCCAATTACTACTGCAGGACCTAACTATACAATTACAGGTTTAGCGGCTGGTACTTATGTAGTGACAATGGTTGATGCGGAAGGTTGTGAAGTTTCAGGAACGGTAACAATTGGTGGATCATCGATTACAGCAACTGCAGTAGGATCAACTGCTGAATGTTTATCTGGTGTGGGAACAATTACAGTGAATACAACGGGTACTGGATTCTTTAATGTAGCGATTACGGGACCAAGTGGAGGTTCTACAAGTGTGCCGTCAAGTCCATTTACTTTGACGAATTTATTACCTGGCACATATAGCTTAGTGATTACAGATGCGAATGGTTGTGCAACTACAGTTACGAATATCACAATTCTTCCAACGGATGAATGTTGTGTCACTGCCAACTTTACTGCAACTGCAGCAACTTGTGATGAGCCTGGTGAGGTATGTATCGATGTATTAAGTGGATTAGCTGATTTTACAGCTTCTTATACACCGACTGGATCAGGATCAGTTGTTTCATCTGATGCGAACTTCTGCTTACCAAACTTGGCTGCAGGTAGTTACAACATTACAGTTACAGATGCGGCAGGATGTGAAGCTGTTCAGACAGTAGTCGTACAAGATGACTGCTGTATTGAAAATGCATGTTTCGGTTGGAATGAAGTAGGTACAAGTGTATTCTTTACCAACAACTTACCTTCAAGTACAGCAACCTATGTTTGGGACTTCGGTGATGGATCTACTGATTTTGGTATCAATCCTTCACATTCATTCCCTGGAGCTGGAAACTACGATGTTTGTGTTACCGTTACAGAAGATTGTGGAACGAAGACTTGTTGCGAAACGATTACAGTTGCAAATGGATTAGGTACGGTTGTAATTCGTGCAGGAACGGCTACGGGTGGAACGGGTAATACCGTAAGCATACCAGTTACCTCTGAGAACTGTGAAATGTTGACTTCATTCTCAGCATCATTGACTACTTGTGATGAAACGATTGCACAGATTGTAGGAATAACGCCAGCTGCGATTAATCCAACATTTAATGCAGCCAACAATACATTTACTTATTTTGATTTTAATGGTCAAGGAGTACCATGTGATGATGTTGTCCTTTTCTACATCGATGTGGAATTAGTTGGGGCAGGAGGTCAGTCATGTGATATCATGATTACTTGTGAGCCGCTTCCATGTGAAGTGGGTGGTTTAGAAAACGGAACAGGAGTAGTTGTTGACCACGTTGTTATTGACGGAACGATCACGATTTACACCATGTTCCAAATGAATGGTATGGTTAGAACATTCTGGATGGATGGAATCATGGCAGCACAAGTACAAGCAGATGGTGACATCATGAGTGAGATGGATATGACAGATGATAATGGAGTGTACTTATTCCCAGAGTTAATTGGTGAAGAAGAATACATCGTTACACCTGAGAAAGATACTTTACCTGCAAATGGATTGTCAACATTCGCATTGTATATCGGACAACAATTTATCCTTGGAATGGATCCTGTAGAAATACATTCTCCTTACCAGATAATTGCTGGTGATGCAAACTGTAACAACTCATTTACAGCATTGGATTTATTCTTGATACAGCAGATCATTATTGGTACAGCGACGGAATTCCCAAGCTGTCCATCATGGGTGTTTGTTTGTGAAGATCATCCTTTACCACAGGACTTCAATACTTACAATGTATTCCCATACGCAAGTAGTGATACCTTACAGTTGAATCAAGATTCTTACGCAAACTTTGTTGGTGTGAAAGTAGGAGATATTTTAGGAAATGCGAATCCGCACAACCGTCCTACAACAACAACGGATACACGTGATAGGAATGATATTACTTTCAATGCATTAAATGGATCTGTGAGAGCAGGTGAAACATTTACACTTGATTTTACAAGTGCCGAATTTGAAAACTTCGTAAGTTTCCAAATGGCATTGGATTACAACAAGGATAAGATGACATTCATGGAAGTCATCGAAAATCAAAATTCAGAAATGTCTAATTTGATTTCAGGAATCAGTCCAAGAAATGATAATCAAGTAAGATTCAGTTGGTTCAACCTAAACGGTAAAGCCACTAGCTTAGAAAATACAGAAGTTGCTTTCTCTGTGAAGTTTGAAGCAACAGCCGATATCGCTGACCTTTCTGAAATGTTTGAAATCAATAAGTTTGATACATTCAATGCAGAAGCGCATGATCAGTACTCAGAGCCACACAACATAATTCTTGAATTTGTTGATCCGGCAACCACTGAAACTGAAATTGCAAATGGCGACTACAAATTGTTACAAAATATTCCGAATCCATTTACGAATAGCACAATCATTCGATTTGAATTGCCAACGGCGATGAAAGCGAAACTAGTAGTGACCAATACTTTAGGTCAAGTGGTTGCTGAATTTGCCAACGAATATCCAAAAGGAATGAGTCAGGTAGAATGGAATAGAAATGATTTGCCAAGCGGATTGTACAACTACACGCTCACAACAGATTCTCATAGTGAATCACGTAGTATGATCATTATTGATTAAATGAATGTGATTTAAAAACACCTAAAGGGAAGAAAAAGTATAACGCTTTTTCTTCCCACTTTTCAAATTTTTAAAATTATAAAAAACAAAAAGTTATGATCAGGTTGCTGATGATTTTCGTCGCCCCTTTCCTCCTGTTATCATCACTCATTGCACAACCACTTGAATTAGAACTAACTGAACACATTGCTAAATCGGGAGATTCCGTTAGTGTCGATGTAATTGTCCAAGACCATTTTACCGACATTGCTAGTGTTCAATTTTCAATGTTATTTGATCCTTCCGTTATTCAATTTATGGATAAGGAGTTGGTGGATTTGGATTTCGTTGCGATTGGTTCTGTAGAAGCTGCAAATGGTGAATTACGTTTATCTTGGTTTCCTACCGATGGGGTAGCGGTCTCTATACCAAGTGGGCAAATAATGATAAGACTACATTTTCAAGTTATTGGAAACGTAGGCGATTACACAGATATTAGTTTTTCAGACACGCCACTTGCAATTGAAGTTTTCAGAAAAGTGGATGGTGTCAATGTTCCAATCGAACTTGGGCAAGACCATGGTTCTGTCCTTATTGCAAATGCTTTAAATGTCTTTGCTGAAGTAACCAATGCACCTTGTACGGGTTCAAATGAAGCAGCAATTGACCTCACAATTAATGATCCAGGGGAATACGAGTTCGCATGGACTGGTCCAAATGGATTTATGTCTTCTGATCAAAATGTATCAAATCTTGAGAGCGGCGATTATTTTTTAATCATTACTAATGATCAGGGCGAAGTTGTGATGGACACCGCATTTATAGTGTTACAACCACTGTCTTCCATTGAAATTTCTAATCTGGAAATTCAAGAAGCGACTTGTAGTGGCAACGATGGTTCTATTCAAATTTTAGCAGATGGAGGTGTCGGACCTTATACTTATGATATCGGAATTGAATCCGGTATGGTAGGTGCCTTCACTGATTTGCCTTCAGGGACTTACTCATTAGTGGTCACGGACGCAAATGGTTGTGAAGATATTGAGGAATTTGAAATTGTGGGACAAGAAATTCCAATTGCTGATTTAGGAGAAGATTTAGACCTCTGCGAAGAAGAAGCGGTGCTATTGAGTGTTGGAGAATATCCGAGTGTCGTTTGGTCTACTGGTGCGACTGGAAGCAGTATTTCAATTGCTGATTCTGGTGCGTATAGTGTTACTGTAACGAGTAATGATGGTTGCGAAAATGTAGACACCATCAATATTCAATTTATGGCGAGCGTTGCTGCAACCACAGCAGTTGATGTATTCACGGCTTGCCCAGGCGATTCTGTCCAATTAATTATTGCTGGAAATGGCGAAACTTTTGAGTGGCTAGATCCGAATGGAACTTTAAGTGCCACTGATATTCCGAATCCGATTTCATATGCTACGGAAGCAGAAGTTTATGATGTAGTGGTCACCAATGAATGTGGAAGTGAAGTCATTGAAGTGCCAGTTGAAATTAATGAAGTAACAGCATTTGCAAGTGCGGATACTTGCATTGCTCCTGGAGCCTCTGCCGTTTTGTATGCCACCGGTGGTGTTTCTTATAGTTGGTCAGGACCTAATATTTCAAGTCATGATTTGTCGTTACTCAGCGTGACACCAGAAGAAGCAAGTAATTACTTTGTTATGATTGTTGATGCAAATGGATGTACAACGATTGAAGAAGTAACTGTTGAAATTGCCAATAATCCTTCAGAGCAATTGAAGGCAGTCAATATGATTACACCAAATGGAGATAGAAAAAATGATGTCCTAGAATTTGATGATCTCTCCAAATTTGGCACCAATACATTTACTGTGTTTAATAGATGGGGTGATACTGTTTATTCTAGATTTAATTATCAGACAGATGCGGAAAGATTCGATGGAACTTATCGGGACAAACCACTTCCTGCAGGTACTTATTTCTACATTTTGCAATTTAAGAATGACGTCATTAAACAATCATTCACAATTGCAAGAGACTAAATTTAGCTCATCAATAATTTAAACATCATGAAAAAAATATTTTTACTCACAATTATATCGTGTGCTTTATTTACAACAATAAGTGCACAACAATTAGCTGAAAGAAGCTTTTTTACAAATACAAATTATCAATGGAATCCTGCCATGACGGGCGTTTATGATTTTACTGAAATCACTTTGAATTACCGACAACAATGGATAGGATTCAAGGATGCACCAATGACAGCAACGATCGGTGGACAAGTACCATTGTACAAAAGAAATATGGCGGTGGGCGCTTTTATTGTGACTGACAAAGTTGGTGCACTGCGAAGCAATACGATCAATTTTAATTATGCGTATAAATTAAATTTTAGAGGTTCTGATGCGCAACTAAGCTTGGGTTTCATGGGGACGCTCGGCGAGTATCATGTGGATGGTAGTGATATTGTGGTGAATGATGAAGATGATTTATTACTTCCGGAAGATGGCTCTAGTAAGATTGTTCCAAATGCGGGCGTAGGTGTTTACTATACTTCGAATGGTTCTGATGATTTTGATGAGACCTATTACTATGGTGGAATTTCTGTGAATCAGTTGTACACCTCTAATATTTTTTATGGAACCAGTCCTACGAATTATAAAAGATCACTTCATGGTAACGCATTGTTAGGAGCTCGATTTGTAAATATGGAATCTTATTTCGAACCATCTATTTGGTTGAATTATGGTGCTGAAAATATTTACAATGTGAATCTGGGGTTAAAATTTGAGCAATACAATACTTTCTGGGCAGCATTTTCTGCGGCTACTAATCTAACATTTACTTTACAAGGTGGTGTTATTTTGGATCAAGATTTTCTTGGTGGCGGTGTGTTGAGAATCGGAACACAAGGATCTTATAATATTGGTGGACTTGGTGGGCAGCAGGGAGTTGGATATGAATTTTTCACGGCTTATCGGTTTGAAAATTAGGTTTTTTCAACACAATAGAGCTTAGAACGATGAGTTTTGCAACACAAAGAGCACGTATTTTTAACACATAGTGCACAAAGAAACATAGAAACACAAAGAATCTTGTTTTTTGAAAATTCTTTCAACCAGCAGTTACAAAAAAAAGAGCTATGTGTTTCTATGTTGCTAATGTGATCTATGTGTTGAATTACGTCCTCTGCGACTTATCACATTAAAAGATTCAGTTGTTTTTCACAGATTTCGCAGATTTGGTGAATGAGAGAAGAGGAGTGAGACAACACACTAATTGATTATTACATTATGGTTTATATGTTGGTAAGTAATATGACGATTGCCACAAAGGGGCGGTAATCTAGTATTACTTTTCTGAAAGGAAGAGGAGTAATCCTCTTCCTAATTCAGAAACAAAAAAGTAGCATCTTTCAAAGGAAGGGTGCTCTTTTTGTTTTTAGTGCATGAAATTCATGTACTTGAATTGAGCCTGCCATTAGGTTTTAAATACTTACATTTGCGATTCAATGACACCGGATTTTACCAAATAGAAACCGAAGGCAACCTTGAATAGTAAATCAACTTACCGATTATCTCCGCAACGTGCATTTATTCCAAGTGTCATTTTTTATGTGCTGCTCGTTATTTTTCTTTTTCCGTATTATCAGCACCAACTAGATCCCGATGGGATATCCTATATCGGTATTGCGCAAAAATACTTAGCGGGTGATTTTTCAAATGCGATTAATGGATGTTGGGGGCCAATGATTTCTTGGTTATTGGTTCCTTTTTTGGCAGTGGGATTCAAACCATTGGTTGGATTCAAGATGTTGACAAGTATTATTGGGCTTTTTACGTTGCATCAATGTTATAAAACACTTCAGGAATTTGATGTTGACACCAAGTTGTTTTTACCAGCTCTTTTATGCCTTGTAATTATTATTTTGAATTTTGCATTAACATTGGTTGCTCCAGATATGCTGTTTGCTTTTTTAGGAATGTGCTATGTAAATTTATTGTTGAAATATAATCGAAATCAAGATAGTTTTCTGATTTGTATATTATTGGGAGTGATAGGAGCGATGTTGTTTTTTACAAAGAATTATGGGTTGCCTTTTTTTGTAGTCTCTTATAGTTTGATGAGTCTTGTGATTTTTACTAGGAATCAAGATAAAAATCTAAAAACGAAATTGCTGATGAATTACATCGTCGGAATAGTAGTGTTTGGATTGTTAAGTTTCATATGGATTTACTTAATTAGTGTCAAATATGGGTATTGGACATTTGGTACTGCTGGACATTATAATCATCGGGTTTTCGGTCCGCAATCTTTAGGTCATCCAATGTACTATGTCGGATTATTAGAACCGAGCAATCCCACAGCTACCACCGTCATGGAAGATTTTTCTTTTATTCAATTACCAGAATGGACAGCTACAGATTGGATGGCTTATCTCAAGTTTTATGTTAGTCGAATTCAAACCAACCTATTTGCTTATTTTAAAATTCTAAATGATTTTAGTTTTACTACTTCAAGTATATTGGTAGGAGCAATTATTTATCTCTTTCAAAGAGGAAAAAGGTTTTTATATAACAATGTGTTTGTAGTGCTATTGGTCTTGTTTGTTTTAGCCTCAGGATATATTTTGTTAGTAATAGAACACCGATATCTTTGGTTGTATAATTTATTGCTGGTGATCATCAGTAGTTATTTTTTGACCCGTTTTTTTCAAACCTTTCAATTAAAGAAATCTGCAAAAGCAGTGTTATTGGTAATGCTATATGGAAGTTTATTGTTGTATCCGGGAATTACTCTATCCAGAAATTTTGATAAAGGACTAGATTTTTACAACCATAGCCAGCAACTTCAAAAATTAGGAGTAAAAGGGAAAATCGCCACCAAAGGAACTTGGTATGGTGGAGCAGTAATGGCTTATTACACAGGTAGCCAGTTTTATGGTACTTGTGCTCACACCGCTCCTCAACAAGTAGCTGAGGAATTAGCAAAGTTTGAGATTGATTATTTGATCGTTTGGCGGAATGCTTATAGTGAATTGGATGATGAATATTTTGAGAATATAACGAATGGGAGCGTAGGGAATTTTGAGGTTTATCGGGTTAGGTAGGTTTTATTGATCGGGGTGAATCCAAAGACTACCCAACGAATTTATGACAGAATAACAACAATTTTACATTTCAACAAATCAATTATCATCCAAAAAAAAAAGTGCTACTCCTCACGAAGTAACACTTTTCTAATTTCCTAAAAAATATTATAACTTAATATCTTCTGTCTCTTCCGCCACCACCGAAATCATTTCTCGGTTTACGTGGTTCTGCTTCTTTAACAACGATGGTACGGCCATCCAACTCTTGATCATTAAGAGCTGAGATTGCGCTTTTTGCTTCCTCGTCGTTTGGCATTTCTACAAAACCGAATCCTTTAGAACGGCCTGTAAATTTGTCCATAATAATTTTTACTGAGTCGACTTCGCCGAACTGAGCAAATGCTTCTCTAAGACTACCTTCTTGGGTGTCATAGTTCATTTTTGCAACAAAAATGTTCATAAATAAAAATTGAAATAACAAAAAGTGGAAATCTAAATGAAATCCATAAATCTATCTCTACAAAGATATTTAATAAATGTGTATTGCCACAGCTATTATTATATTAATCTTTAATATGTTTTGCTGCAGCGACTTCATCGACCTTCGCCTGATTGTAATGAATCATCATGTTGATCCATATCGAACGAGATAATCGAAAAATATAAACGAATAAAATACAAGTCACGAAAAATAAAGAAGCGAGCGTTTGATTGACGCCAAATCCAAATACTAAAATAAAAACACCTACAAATGCTAGGAAAAATATCGCTGTGATGATGTAAGAAATAAACATGGCACCATAATAAAAACCAGGTTCTGGTGTGAAATGAAGATTGCAATACGAACACCTCTTATTCATGTCAAAGAATTTTGTAAACTCCATTATCCTGGTTGGAAACAAATCTCCTTCATGACATCTTGGACATTTGAATTTGAAAATACTATATGGTTTTTTGCCTTTTTTCAATTGAAATATATTTGCTCTAAAGGTATATAAAAATGGGTTCAAAAACTGGTCATTGCTAAAATTCAACTCAAGTATCAACCCCAATACGCTACCAATATCCAAGTGTTTATTTAATCAGATGAATGAGATAAATAATACAATCACTTTGCAAAATTGATTTATTCACTTCCTAATTTTGGATTCTTAGAGCGATAAAGTATCTTGGAGTTAGGAGTCGTCGTTGTTTATCTACCTTACGGAAACGTCCTAAGAGATGAACGAGCGATTCCCCGTGATAAGTGGGAGGAATGTCCTAGAGCATATTCAAGCAAGTGAACCGCAAGCGGCTTAGTCCATCATCATAGAGCAAGAAAAGTTCTTGACGAAATGCCATCAAAGAGATGTTAAGACTGGATTGGATTATAGGAGGGCTTGGTTTTATGATGCGGATGTGCAGAAGTTTTAGAGTGTTGACCCGTTGACAAAGACTTACCCTTGGTATACACCTTACCAATTTGCTGGGAATAGTCCTATCGAAAATATTGATGTAGATGGATTAGAAGAGAGCCCAGCAGGTAAATTAACTGTTAATGATGTACTTAATAATCCAAAGATTGATATACTTGATCCCGGAGATAAATTATTCGATAGCCCAGTTGTTTCTTTAGTAGGAAAAAATCTAGTTGAATTTGGAGCGGCTTTATACGCCGCAAAAGCGACTCAAGCTTTACAAAATGAAGAAGATTTTTGGAAATTTTCGGCTTACATGATGTCGGCTCAAATGCTTCAGGATTTTGCTATCGGTAGAGGAAGAACGGAAACTGAATTTAGTGAACATTCCCCCTTTACTACTTTATTGAATAGAGATAATAGACTGGTTAGACATGCTATAAATGATTTTAATGAAGTTCTTGGTAGAACAAACAGTGATCCTTCTATTTACTTCCACGACAATGATATTTTTAGGTCAGGCTACGAGTTCAGTCCCGATCATACTGACACTCCAGGTGAATCTTTGGAAAGGCACTTGGAGGCTCTTGAAGAACCAATCGATCTTATTATTGGAGGAATGAGTATAAAAATTACCCCGGAATTTGACACTAAAGGGTGTGTTATAGGACTGAATATCGAATTCTACAATGAAATGTCAAGAAACTCTCTTTTTGTTCACAGAGCAACAAATATTTATAGAGACGATGGCGAAGATTATTTGAATAATGAAGTAATTGATTCCTATAAAGATGTACTTTCAGTAACTAAACAAAAATTTATTTTCGACACTATATCAATTGAAGAGTTTGAAAAAATTACGGAGGAAATTAGACAAGAGCAAGAAGCAGTAGAACAAGAATCAAATGGAAATGAATAGACTTACTTTTTTATATTTAATTTTACTTTTGTCATTATTTAATGGTTGCAAAAATAAAGTAGTTAATGCCCATTTAGGATGTTACATGGCTTTACATGGAAATTTTGATGAATATTTAGTTGTTTTAAATGACAATACATATGTTCAAATTATTCCTAGTCGAAATTATAAAAATCAAGGAACTTGGTTAATTGACTCGAGTAAAAGTAATTTGGTATTTAATAATATGTCTTCTATTTCTAGACAAAATTCATCAGTATCAAAAGGTACTCATGTATATCTTGTGAGAGACAATATTTTAGATATGGGAGTTTATTCTTCTAATTTTAGAAGATTAAGTATAGAGGAATGTGAAAAGTTGAAATCAGATTTATAATCAAAGTTGAGTCCATTGTTCAGCGAAGTTTATTCACGTTTTCCCCTAGTTCGGCTTAGTTTACGAACTGTTCGGCGTTGGCTGAAGCAAGGCAAAGAGTGAAAGCGGCCTACGTCGAAAGTAAAAGGAAAGTTGTACTTTCCAACAACTGCTTATCATCAGATACAAAAAACCACCAAGACAAATGTGAGTCTTGGTGGTTTTTATTGTTATCTAATCGAGTAAGTTCCTCTGAGTAGGCTGTCACCTTATAACTCACCGAGTAAATATACGTCACTCCTAAAATTTAAAACAAATCTCCTTAACACACTTTTAACCAATACTATCTTGCATTGATCAGATTCAATACGTTATATTTCTAACAAATAATTTCCTGTCCAATTGAAAAGGAGCTAAGATTTGGTTATCTTATAGTTTGTTTAACTCAAATTGTAACATACGTCTTCCTCAAAAGGGCTTAAAATTTATTCCATGAAAAAAATCACATTTACCTTTTTATTATTTTACCTATTTGTCTCAGGAGTTGAAGCCCAATATCATCTTGAAACTTTAAAAACATTTGAGCTTTGGATTTCTAATATGTCAAAAGTCCCTAAACCAGATGAGGTAGTTGAATTCAAAAGCAAACCTGTTGTTTTTGTGAAATTTGAAATGACGGATGAAATAGAAAAGAGATTCAAATCAAAAGATAGAAAAAACTTTGAGGCTAATATTGAAGTGGTTAAAGAAGTTGGAGCTGCTTATAATGCGATGCTTGAAAAAATTGTAAAATATTATCCATATGATGTGGAGAAAAAGATAGTAACACTCAGTGAATATAACTTGTTATTTTATAAAGATAAATATGCGTTTTTCCATTTGAGACATGGTGAATATTTAGCTTGTGGTATTATGAATAATAGAGAAAAAGCATTCTATGCACTTCCTTTTGATGAAAAATTATTAGAACCTGAAGTGAATTTGGAAGCTGAGTTTAAGTTTTTCTTTCAAAGGATGGAAAATTATTTTAAAAGAGCTGAATTAGGTTCTCCAATGAGTAAAAAAGTTTATAAAAAAGCGAACAATGACTTGGATGAACGATTGGTCAATGAACTTAAAACAAAAACATTGTTGATTGATAAAGCTGATTTGAGTGAAGATTTGGAAAAAAGTGATATCTCGAAATTATTAGACATTAAATTTGAATTAGTTGATCGAGAACAAATCAACGATTTAATCCTTAATCCTAATAATGATTATTGGTACTTGAAGATTATTCCTTACGATGGTTTTACAAAGATTAAAGAACCTTTTGCAGGACAAGAACCTGTCAGTTATTATGATCTCGGTGTACACTACATTGTCGATCCATTAGATGGAAGTGCACTTTTTGTTGAACGTTTATTTGAACCTCTTATTGATGAAGGAAAACTTAAAGCCTACAATGGTCGTTTTCAACAAGCATTTGAGTAAAACTAGCATGTTTTTTATATGATTTGATCTTTATTTGGGGCTTTCTACAAAGCAATCATGGCACTATACTTGCACATTTTCCACCATGTATACCACCAAATATCTCAAGTCCTACAAACAAAAAAACATAGCGCTACTATGTGCAGCACTGATCGGTGGGGTAGCCATCTACTTCCCCCTCGTTCGGCGTAGGCTAAAGCAGGGTAAAGAGTGAATGGCGCCTGCGTCGGAAGTAAAAGGAAGATTGTATCTTCCAACAACTGCTTATCGACCCTAGTTCGGCGTAGTTTACGAACTGTTCGTTGTTGGCTGAAGCAAGGCAAAGAGTGATAGCCGCCTGCGTCGAAAATAAAAGGAAAGTTGTACTTTCCATCAACTGCTTATCATCTGATACAAAAAACCACCAAGACGTAATGTTTGTCTTGGTGGTTTTTTTATTGTTAGAAAAGAGGTGTGTCTTATTTAACGAAAGCACTTTTAGTTCAAATATTTAGCCTGCTATTCCGCATTCAAATGATAAAGAAGATATATTGCCTCAAATTAAGAGACAACCCTGTATTTTAAAAAAAGAGAGATCTTTTATTTCGCAGGACTGACACTACCAGAACCAGAAATTCTGGAAGTTACTTTTGCATTTCCTTTGTAAGTAATATCACCACTTCCGGATACCGCAGCATCAATCGTTTCTGATACATTCAAATAAGCTTCTCCACTTCCACTAATTGAGATATCCACATTCTTTACTTCAAATTCAGCAGCTTCGAATTCTCCAGAACCAGAGATACTCATATCACAATCATTACCGGAACCAGATAATTTGAAATCACCAGATCCAGAAATGCTCGCATCCAAATCATTCATATCTCCATGTAACGTGATTTCTCCCGAACCTGCAATCGAACATTTTACGTCGTTTAAATTCTTGAAATGATCTTCCGTTTCTATTTCGCCAGATCCTCCAACAGACAATGCACGAATGTCGTCCATCTCTACAGCGATATCGATGTCTTTGTAAGATTTCCAATTCATTTTCTTAGTCAACTTAATTTTCCATTTGCCATTTTTGACTTCTGTGTTGATTAAGTCGATGACATCTTCAGGAGCAGTTATTTTTACTGTGTTGCTGGTTCCTTCTTTGATTTTGACGTGAGCAGGAAGGGCCAAACCAATAGAGTGGAAATCTTGTAACTGAAATTCTTTTGTTACAATTTCTCCATCAAAAATAGTACTGCTTATACTGAAAGAACCATTAAAATTGAAAAAAGATAGTACAGAGAAAGCACAGACACATGCGATCACGACTTTGAATAGGGTAGAACTATGCATGAGAATAGTATTTTGATTTACAATGAGGTCTTACAAATAATAAATTCATTCCTTAATCACAAAATATCAATTCTCTTTTTTCTACAAAATTTTAATCGTTAAAATGGACAAATTTTCGGACGAGATACCTTTTATTAACTTTTAAATGGCAATAGTAAACCCCTGATGGAATCGTTTCATCCAACTCAATAGCATATTGACCCGGTCCCATTTGTTCTTTATCCAACAGGCCAAAAACAAATTGTCCATAAGAATTGTACACATCCATAGTCACTTCTCCCGCTTCCCATTTGTGCGCAAAATAAAAAGTCGTTTCTCCAAAAGAAGGATTCGGTACTACCTCCAATGTGAATTTATCAATCAATGGTGTCTCAGGATCTACTACTACTTCTTCAGTTTCAGAAAAAATATAAGGATCTCCTTTCAATGGTTGATCTCTTGAAACTACACTGGAATTTAAACCACTATCCGATGCATGCCATTCGTATTTGACAAGTTTTGAAATATCAATCTCATCTGGGAAGGTATAAAATGCGAGTGTCGACTCAGATCGATCTGTATTGGTTTTGGCCCAAAGCACATAAGAATAACGCAATGAATCATCCACGAATGCAGCACCATCAACATCATTAGGTAATTGTAAGGCTTCAGTTCTCTCTGCATCATAGGTTTTACCATATAATTGTTGGGACAAAGTTCGATGTGCAATCCCAGCCATCACTTCTTCCTGATTATATCGATTGGTCCCTTCTAATGGAGCATAAAAACCCATAAAATGAAATTCATTGTCATTCGCATCAGTCGTTGCACCTTCTGCTAAGTTGTACATATATACTTGCTTGATATCTTGCTTCTGACATTGGACAATAGATTTAACAATAAAATTACGTTGACCATCTTCAGAGCCAAAGAATTCATCAACTTGTACTCGAGGTACATTGGTCTCTGTGATTATAAAATACTTCTTTGGGTAGGTAACATCATCATAACCATACTCATCTAAGACGACATCAAAACGTCCTCTTTTATCCGCTACTGCTTTTGCTGCCGGATCAGAATGCCTGAAGTGACGGAAACCTTCTATTGCATTATCCCATTCTCGAAGACTACCATCGATGTGTGGATAAGAATGATAACTTAAAACATCAAAGTAGGCACCACCACCGAGCGGAAATTCTTCTGTCACCATTCCACCGACAGGATTATCGGTGTTTCGCATAATGGCATCCAGAAAACTTGGATATCCAATCCCACCAACCGCAACGAATGCATCTGGGTCAACAAACTTGATGACTTCATAACTAATTCTCAATAAGCGTACATAGTACTCGATCGGTGCGTGCAATGCATACTCACATGGATCTGGATCATAATCCCACCAACTATTTCCCCATCCTGGAGGTTGTTCTGAGTTGCCCACCAAATCAAAATCTGGTTCATTCCAAACTTCCCAAAACGTAACATAATCTTTATAGGTCGACGCCATTTTGTAAACATAATTGGCGTAATAATTTTCTTCATTGATAGGTGTGCCATCTGTCCCATCATCCCAAATCGGTTGATACATATTTTTGAAAACAACAGTCGGTCGATCTT
Organism: uncultured Saprospiraceae bacterium; assembly: GCA_937928575.1. Taxonomy (GTDB): domain Bacteria; phylum Bacteroidota; class Bacteroidia; order Chitinophagales; family Saprospiraceae; genus CALDGQ01. The sequence goes on from CALFWW010000019.1 coordinate 27,070, forward strand.
CACAGAAAAAAGTGGAGTCTCGATGTTCTGCGGAAGGATAACCAATAAAAACGGTATGGTCTGTCATTCCCAGATTTTTGTAATGTTCAAAAGTTGGAACTAACAAATCATAGCCGTAATATTCCATCGTATGTTCGAAGATGGCAGGACGTAGAGATTGCACGCCAACACCGCGTACCCCTTCTGCTTCGTTTCCCGCACTAATATTGGCGAGGTCAAAATTATTCCAACCAGGATAATATCCCATGTTGGAACCAAAAGCATATTTTCCATTGTAAATTGGAACTACATCATTGGCAGTGAAGTCTATTTGGGCGAATAAGCCAATAGAATGAAAGGATAGAAGAAAGACAAACAAGTTTTTCATGAGTATTGATATGTTGATATAATTTGGGAAAGCTGGGGAGCCTCAAAGTTCATAAATTATTTGAAGGAACAATAAACTTTGAACGTATTTATATGATGATATGTAGCGATTTGTCTAATTCTTCACCAATATGGACATATTAGCTTTCAATTTGAAGCAAAATTTCAAGAAAGTGGATATTAATTAAAAAGGCTCTATGTTAAAAGCAGTGGGTAATAAATTAACTTCATCAATAAAGTCTCGATTCTACTCCATTTTAAAATTATCTGAGACATTATTCCATTTTTTATTATCCAAGCATTCTCTTTCTTTTTCTTTTCGTGCCAGCTTATGGCCAGAGGCATAAAAGCCCAAAAGAAACAAAAACCCTAGGTCTATAAAAAGCTAAATAAGCCGCTTAGCGGTTCACATCTTATCAAATGTCCTCTAGGACTTTTGATAAAGTTCATCTCAAACAAATAGACCTGCCTCCCGCTACAAAATCCTACACCTAGTTTAATCTTTTCCTTATCTAAACATTTAAACAAAAAATCGAACTGCAACCTAAAAATATTGAGCTGTTAATGAATTTTACTGATTATTTACCCACTCAAATCAACATATAACCATAAATATTAACCCACCGAAATCAATATAGAACCATTAAAAAGTTATTCACTTTTTTTCGTCATTAATTAGATGCTGCTACTTTTTTTATATCTCCAAAGAACCAAATTCTGGGAGCTTTAGTCAAATCATCCTCCCCATAATAGCCCCATCCAATAACTCTAATTTTATTGTCCTTTTTGATGTGTTTGTAAAATTCTAAAAGTTTAGGATTTTGTTGTTCTCTTATCCAAATAAAATTTCCATCTTTATCTGCATAGCCAGTTCTGTTGTCGACCCCTTTTAGTTTGTTGACTTTACTTTTAATAATACCATCCTCCACTTTCCGAATACCATGATGTGTATAAATTTCTTTCCCCCTTCCTTGTTCAACAATCCTTACACGTTGGGTCAACTCACCGTCATTTGTATATGTTTCAGTGATGTTGGTGATGCTTTCGGTCTTAGTGGGACGGGCGACGATTAATTTTGGTGTAAAATCTTTAGGTTGTGGGGTTTCATCTACTTGACCTCGAGGATCGGAGTAGGTCAGTATTCGGCCTTTCCAAGTTCCTTCTAATGGTTCTAAATAGGCTTTAAAATCTGTTTCACTTTTTTTGTTGGAGCTTATTGGTGTTTTATTATCCACCCCTTTACATCCAAAAATACTTGTTGCTAATAGAATAATGAAGTAGCGACTCCATTTACTTATCTTTTTCTTCTTCTGCATTTTTTAGTATTTGATCCATGATTCTTTCGATTTGTTCTGCACCAATATTCTTGATAAGAATTTCTTTTTTATGATCGAGAATATAAATTTTTGGTGTTTTGGTTAAGTCATATTTGACTGCAAAATTGGATCGATAAAATGGATCTACGGTATTAATCCAATTAAAAGACTTATTGTCGGTGATGACTTGGGCACAAGCAGGCATGTCTTTAAAAGTTTTGATACATGTAGAAATCACTTCAATCCCTTTTTCTTTATACTTGTCATGAAATGCCATCATCTTTGGAATGGCTTTGGTGCAATGCCCACAATTTGGTTTCCAAAAAAACAAAACAGTATATGGGCTTTCGAACTTATGCAATTCAAGTGGGCCATCTAATTTGAAACGTTTGTATTCATCTTCATTGTCTTTTGCCAACAATGTACCTTCATAATCAAAATGAAACAACTTTATATCGGGTGCAATTTTACCGATTAAAATATTTCGGCTTTTGTTGGCTTGATCGATTATTTTAGTTTTTGTTTCTTCCTTCAAAAAGTCGACCTCTTTGCCGATCACGTAATTATCAACTAATTTGACAAAAACTTCATCTTGCCCTACAATTCTTGGGGTGACATATTTATTGATAAAACGAATAAGATAGCTGTTGTATAAAGCTTGGTCATAAGTTACTAGATCCAAAACTTTTGAAATAGAGTGGTAAACGGAGTCTGCATTTTGAGTAGTGACTTTGTCAATATAGAAGTTGGTCATATCAGAAAACATCTTACTTCGATAAAAACGTTTATCCCCATTTAGTTTGTTATAAAAATTGGAAACGCGATAATAATATTTTTGCAGATTGATTTCTTTTTCGGTTCCTTCAAAATCCGGATATTCAATTTCAAGTTGTGAGGAAAGGAACGTTTTAGTTAATGCATTTTCAGGAGCACTTTTGATTAGGTTCTTTTTAGTTTCAACTATTTTTTCTCTTAATTTAATAATTTCTTCCTCAACCGCTTTACTGTCTTTATCTTCTTCCTTTAAAGCGGTCAACTGTTTGTTGAGTGTGTCCAGTTCAGGATTGATTTTTTTCATATATTGATAATACTTGTAAAACAACGTATTATCTTTTGAACCTTTGAATGTGACGCCAAGTGGAGCTGTCATGACATTGGCTTTCATTTCAAATTTCGGTTCATGCTCATTAAAGATTAATTCTAACATGTTGTTTTCGGGTGGCATCACCAATAGGTACATCCCGGCCTTAAATTCCTCGTCATTTTCAAAAATGAATTTACCTTTCTTATTTATTTGAAGCGTATCATCGACATATATTTTGTCGGCGATGTAATGCGCCAATACAACTTTATCTCCCGTAAAATTTTCGAGCTCAAAAGTTGCTCGATATTTTACAAAGTTATCGGCCATTAATGAGGTGGCTGAAATCGTATATAAAATTGTGAAGAAGAAACTTACTCTGAGATAAAATGAAATCATTTTTACTTGTTGCTTTTGTACTTAAATTAAACGTGCGGGTAAGCAGCTTTGATGCTTTTTGATACACTCAATAGGTTTAATACAATTTGTATAATAAGACAAATTTAAGAGATTCTTAAGAAGTAGCACAACCAAGATGGTTGAATTTCAAGCGTAAATTCGATTTCGCGAGACATATGTAACCTTTGTCGTGGCTACCCATATTTTTTTAAATCTTTTTACAACAAATTCGGCTTTATTGTTTTTATTAAAAGCGTATATGTCTCAACTAGTATACAGGGTAATTTTTAAACAATTCCGTTTGTCCAATCATCTCAACATCTTCGATTGACAGAATATCAAAATCAGTTTGAATGTTTTAGGATTCATTGGTAGGGTTTTGAAAAATTGTATTTTTATTGTTAAATAACTCATGTTGTTGGAGTCAATTATACAGATTGTATTATATAATCGCGCTGGCTTGTACTACAAAAGGGCTTGCAAATAATATGGGGGAAAAATTTTCAAAGGTCAAGGCGGAAAACGCAGGAATCCCCTTTGGGCTATCGAGTCTGCTTGGCTGCGCCAAGCAGACAGGGCTTTCCAACGTAGAGATTTGGAAATTTTTCTCATAGAAAACCGCTATTTTATAGTTCAATCTGTATTGTATAAGACTTTCTAATAAATCAAAATAAGCAAGTCAAGCAACAAAAAAGTGGATAAAGGTTTAACTTTTATCCACTTTCTGTCTTCAAAGAGAATGCTTTGAAAGACCGATTTGAGTAGCTTTAATCAAATAAATTGTCATACTTGGAGTCGCTATCATTGGTCCGAATTTCGGGTTCAGCAGTAGGGGAGTTTAGGTCTAATGTTTCCAGATCCGCACTTTCTGTTCCACCCAACATCATGAGGGTAGATTTCTTTTCCCATTCTTCCAACATCTTCAATCCTTTTTCTTCAAATGCACCGTTTTGTAAATCTACTGATTCCATAAAGTTGGAAGACATATCCATGAAGCGTTCCATTTCACCAACTTTATTGGCAACATCATCAGCGATATGCTCAACGGCCATGTCAAACATTTGACGTTTATCTTTGTCACCAGAAATAATGGTCATTGCGGATTTCATCGCACTATGAGAAGCTTTGATTGCTTTGTATTCTTGTTCTTTCAAGGCTACTTGGTCTTGGGTATCTTCAATCAGTATTTCAGAATTAGAATACATTTTGGTTAGGATTCGATACATCACTTCCATCTTTTTGTGGAGAGCTGCATATTTGGCATTACTTTCTTTGAGTCGTGCAGCTTTACGGGTAGATAGTACTACATGTTTATCTTTTCCTTGCTTTTTTGCTTGTGCAGCCAACGCCATGTTATTTTCAATTTCACCTGCATTTTTTTGCATCAAAGTTTTCAACTTTCTCATTTGACCACGGATTTCGCCAATCTGCTTACTCATCTTTCGGAGATTGTCTTTCAAATCATCGAGGTAGTTTTTTAGAATTCCGATAGGATCAATCGTTACAAAAATACCCGTGATTTTACGCATAGCACTTTTGTACATGTAGGAAACCAAGGTCCTCATTTTTGGATCAATCGCCATGAAGACAATCGCACCCAAAACCAATAACGATGCAATCGCTGCACCCATCGTTCCTAAAATGGAAAGAATAGTCCCTGCAAAAGTGGTCAACAAAAATCCTCCACCTAAAACAATTGCTGCTAAAAATATAATTCCAGTGACGCCTTCCGGACGACTCCAAAATGATTTTGGTTTCATATTCTTAAAATCTGGTTCAGCCATTTCTTACTTAAATTAAAATTTATAAATATTGATTGATATTTAAAATGTCCCGATCAATTTGATCTAGGATTGTATTTAAAGTTTTTTCGAAATTGACGCCTGTCGTCTGGATATTTTCTTTATCGGTTTCAATTTCCTTTTTCGCTGTTTCAATTCCGTCAGCGTATAATTTTATTTGTTCTTCCAGTCGTTTTATTTCCTCCTGATATGCTTCAATCTTTTTTTGAGCTTGTTCGACTTTCACTTTGCGGTCCGAAATTTTGCTTTTGATTTTACTATTCAGAGCGGAATCGAATTTCATTGATTCTCCTGCCAACACCTCTTTGTAGTGATTCGCAGTTTCCAACAATTTATCTTTGGTCAATCCGATGGTGGATGCTGTCACAAAAGCAGATTTAAAAACAGTGGCTTCATCCATTCCCATCCCATCGAGTTTATTGAGCGATTGCCGAAATTCGATATAGTCAAATCCTGGTAGATTGTTGTGATGCAAAGCACCGACTAATGCTAACAAACTTTTTTCATCAGCATCTTCGATATTTTTAAAAAAGTCTCTCATTGTAAAGGTACGTATTTCAGGGTGAATTATTAATATAAGGTACGTTTGATAAATGTCTAATTATTTGGTCTAATGTAGGGTTTTTTTCTACTAAAATGAAGATTTTCTCATATCACAAAGGTACTTAGAAACTCTCAGATGCAAAGACACATTCGAATTTATTCAATTGAGACATTTGAGTTTCAAGCACTCCATCCTCAACTGTTTCTAGCTTTTTAAACTTTATGTTTCTAACTAATTTGTAAATAATACTATTTTTGATGCTCAATAAAGCATGTAACTTTATGTTTTTCAAAGTAGCTCAACAAGGACAAAACAAAATCTGGCAATACTTCATAGGAATTGTCGCGGTTGCGTTAGGTGCTTTGATTGGTCAAATTCCATTAGGTGCCGTCTTGTTATCAGGAAGAGAAGATTCTAATTTAAATCAGGAAAACTGGGAGAATGCGGTCAACTCAGCAGACTTTGTAACCTTGGGGATTAATTCGAATATTGGATTGGTACTTATGTTGTTATCATTTGTAGGCGCTTTGATTGCAATGTTGCTCATCATGAAACCATTGCACAAACGGTCTGCTAAGACCTTGATTACTTCAAGAAGTTCCATTGATTGGTCACGTGTGTTCTTTGCTTTTTTTGTCTGGTTTGGATTAAATCTGGCGACTGAATTCATTATGTATTTATTGGATCCAGGAAATTATAGCTGGCAATTTGATATGAATATGTTCTTGCCATTGCTTGCGATTTCATTGTTCATTTTACCGATGCAAACTTCCATAGAGGAAATTTTTACACGAGGATATTTAATGCAAGGAATTGGCTTGGCATCAAAAACAAGATGGCTACCATTAATTCTTACTTCCGTTCTTTTTGGAGTGCTTCATTTATCCAATCCAGAAGTGAGGGCATTTGGTACAGGCGTGATGATGAGCTATTATATTGGAGTAGGTTTGATGCTTGGAATATTGACAATAATGGATGATGGGCTTGAATTAGCGTTAGGAATACACGCTGCAACCAATATTTATGGTGCTACGCTCGTTACTTTCAAAAGTTCTGCCTTGCAGACTGCCGCCATGTTTTCTGTTGCATATGTTAATATAAACGTAATGGTATTAGGTCTTTTAGTAGCTGCAACCCTTTTTATAGTACTTTGCAAATGGAAATATGGGTGGGGATCTTTCTCGAAGATATTCGCACCTATTGAGAAGCTGCATGGAAAGGAGGAAATTGCATTGGAAGAAAATTTATTGGATAAAACTGAATTATAACTAGATATATTTTGAGAGAATAAAAAACTTACAACAAGATGAATAAATTCTTATTACTTTTAACGATGGTTTTTGCTATGCATTTTACTGCTATTGCACAACCAGATCGTTGGCAACAACATGCTGTTTACGAAATGGATATCGACTTTGATGTTGAAAATCATCGTTTTGATGGTGTCCAAAAATTAACCCTAACCAATAACTCACCAGATGAACTGAACAAGGTTTTTTATCACCTTTATTTCAATGCTTTTCAGCCAGGTTCTATGATGGACCTACGTAATCAAACGTTGGCAGATTCAGACAAGCGAGTTCAAAATCGAATTTCAAAATTGAAAGAAAATGAAATCGGTTATCAAAAAATCACTTCATTGAAAATGGATGGTCAGGATGTCAATTACGAAGTGGTTGGAACTATTTTGGAAGTGAGTTTGAAAAAACCAATTCGTCCAGGAGCTAAAGTAACTTTTGATATGGAATTTGAAGCGCAGGTTCCATTGCAAATTCGTCGTTCGGGAAGAATGAATGCTGAAGGAATTGATTACTCCATGACCCAATGGTATCCTAAAATGTGTGAGTATGATTATCAAGGATGGCACGCGAATCCATATATTGGCCGAGAATTTCACGGTATATGGGGAGATTTCAAAGTTAATATAACAATAGACAGTCGATATGTCATCGGTGGCACTGGATATCTACAGAATGCAGAAGAAATTGGATATGGCTATGGTGGTAGCAACATGAGAAAAGCAAAACCTGGAAAACTTACTTGGGAATTTGATGCACCAAATGTTCATGATTTTGCTTGGGCAGCTGATCCGGATTATGATCATATCGAATACACCAGAGATGATGGCGTCGTCATGCATTTTATTTTCAAACCTGGTGAGAACACAACTGACAAGTGGAAGAAATTACCAGAAGTAATGAATGATGCACTAAATTATATCAACAAAACGTACGGCGAATATCCGTATAAACAATACACTTTCATACAAGGTGGTGATGGTGGTATGGAGTATCCGATGGCGACATTGATTACTGGCGAACGAAATTTTGGAAGCCTAGTAGGAGTCTCTGTTCACGAATTAATGCACTCTTGGTATCAAATGGTTTTAGCAACCAATGAAGCTTTGTATGCATGGATGGATGAAGGATTTACCAGTTATGCAAGTGATGAAGTGATGAATTATTTAAGAGCAAGAGGGCATTTTGGAAAAGAAGAAGCAGTTGAAAATCCACATATTAGAGGCTATGCTGGTTTTATCGGTTTTGCGACGAGTGGCGCGGATGAGCCTTTGAGCGTACACGCAGATCACTTTATGACCAACAGTGCATACGGTGTTGGAAGTTATGTAAAAGGGAATATCTTTTTGGAACAATTAAAGTATATCATCGGTGAAGAAGCATTTGCAAAAGGAATGTTGGAATATTATGATGTATGGAAATTCAAGCATCCAAATCCAAATGACTTCATCCGAATCATGGAAAAAACTTCTGGTTTGGAATTAGATTGGTACAAAGAATATTGGGTCAATACGACGCATCTTCCTGATTATGGAATTGAAAAAATTGCTAAAGATGGAAAGAAGAACACCAAAATTATCCTAAACAAAATCGGTATCATGCCTATGCCTGTGGACGTGATGGTCACTTATAAAGACGGTAAAAAGGAATTGATCAATATTCCTTTACGTATCATGCGTGGTGCAAAAAAGTACATGAAAAAAGATGTCAAGTACACTCTTGCAGAAGATTGGCCTTGGACACATCCGACTTATGAATTGGTACTTCCAGTAAAATTCAAAAAGATTCAAGCAGTTGAAATTGATGAGGCAGGAAGAATGGTGGATACTAATCGGGAAAATAATAAACAAGTGTTGGGTAAGAAGAAGAAATAGATTGAGTACAAAGTAGTTAGTTAGTAAAAAGACTATCGAAAATATGTGAGCGTCATGAACGTCCTCACGTAATTTCGATAGTCTTTTTACTTTATACTAATACAGATTGTATTCTAAAATGGCACTGGCTTGTACTACAAAAGGGCTTGCAAATTATATGGAGGAAAAATTTATTGAGATTAAGGCGAAAAACGTAAACATAGCCTTAGTTACGGTGAGCCTGCCTGACTGCGCCAAGCAGACAGGGCTTTTCAACGCATATATCGATAAATTTTTCTCATAGATAACCGCCATTTTGGGGTTCAATCTGTATAATTACTTCGTACTACTCCCTACCAAA
>CALFWW010000020.1 GCA_937928575.1 uncultured Saprospiraceae bacterium
TAACTAAGGCTATGTTTACGTTTTTCGCCTTAATCTCAATAAATTTTTCCTCCATATAATTTGCAAGCCCTTTTGTAGTACAAGCCAGCGCCATTTTAGAATACAATCTGTATAATTTGTCAATACCTGACACCTCTCCAAAATTACAAAACAATAATTGCCTTAGCATTCATTTATTGATAACTTTGAATAACCCAAATTACCAATCCAATACAAATTGATAAATCATGAAAGAAACATCCCTTCTGCTACCATTGCTACTTATTTGCTTTCTATTTCAAAATTCAATTGCACAAACTGCAAGAGAGCGATCTGTGCAAGTCAGTGCAATTGTCCAAGAATCACCTGCTAGAATTATTTTTAGTTGGCCTTCAGATAACACAGCATCTGGATATACCGTCTACAAAAAAGCCTTAAGTGATGCGGACTGGGGCACTCCAATTGCCAACTTACCTAGCACTGCTGTGGCTTATACAGACACGGATGTAGTAGTCGGACAAGGATATGAATATGCATTTTATAAAAAGAAATTCGATGATGTGGTGACCAATGTTTGTGTTCCGAGTGGGTCCACTTTGCGATTTGACATTACAGATATGTATGACATTGGTCTTTGCTGTAGTTTTGGATATGGTGGATATGAAGTTGCAGGCTGTAATCAAACTTTTGCTTCTGGAGATGATTTTGGTTCATTCGACACACACACTTTTACCGTTTGTAGTGAATCTCCATGCACTGACTTGACCATCACTTTAACTCCTGATATGTTTCCGAATAGCACTTCATGGACCTTAACCGATGTTGGAACTAATATAGAGTTAGCAAATTCAGGTGGAGTGGGTGCATTCATTTCTGAGCGGCCAAAATACGGGTATATATATGCGGGCATCAAAGTCCCGGCACAAGAAAGTAGAGGAACGATTTTGATTGTTGGAGAATCGACTGTAAGTAATGCTTTAAGTCCTGAAATTAATCAACTGAGATTGGATTGTATTTTGGATGGTTGGAAAGTAAAAAGATTGACCGTCAATAATACAGATCCTGTCACCGCTGTTAGGAGCTCAATTCAACAGATCTGGCAAAATACACCAGATCTAAAGTCTGTTTATTTACTTGGACATGTTCCTGTTCCATATTCTGGGGATATTTTTCCAGACACCCACGCCGAGTTTAGAGGTGCATGGGCAGCAGATACTTATTATGGAGAAATGAATGGTACGTGGACGGACAACATTGCCGATCGAGCAACTGCATTTTTTGAGCACAATCACAATGTACCGGGTGATGGTAAATTTGATCAAGGTGGCATTCCTACCAAAATGGAATTGCAAGTGGGACGTGTTGATTTATCCAACTTACCTGCATTCAGTTTAGATGAAATTGAACTTACCAGAAACTATCTAATTAAATCTCACAATTTTAAGGTAGGTGCATTTAGTTTCGAGCGAAGAGCATTGGTGGATGACAATTTCATGGTACAATTTGCAGCACCAGCAGCTAGTGGTTATAGAAATTTTGCTCCCATGTTTGGCGCTAGCAACATCGATGAAGTAGATTTTTTAACCAATCTTAACAGCTCTAGTTATTTATGGGCATATGGATGTGGAAGCGGATCCCATATCAGCTGTGCAGGCGTTGCAACTACGGAAGAAATCGCATCCTCCAATTTAAGAAATGTATTTACCATGTTATTTGGAAGTCAGTTTGGTGACTGGAATTTCGAAAACAATCTCTTACGCGCACCTTTAGCACAGGGTTCTACACTAACCAATTGTTGGGCAGGTAGTCCGGCATGGACCTTCCACCACATGGCAATGGGCTACCCAATTGGCTATAGTGCATTGCGCACTATGAATGCAGATATTGATGACTATTTACCAGGTCCACAATTGGTGCATTTAGGATTAATGGGTGATCCAACATTGCGATTACATCCAGTTCAATCTGCCTTCGTATATAGCATAGACACGGAAAACAATCAAAACACCATTTCATGGAATCCACCAACAGGAGAAGATTATGAAGGCTTTTATGTTTATAGAAGCGAAACATTAAATGGCGATTATACCAGAATTTCAAATAACATTGTAACTGGAAATTCATTTACTGATACCAATCCGCTTGTTGGGAATAATGTCTACATGGTTCGTACGGTCAAATTAGAAACAAGTGGAAGTGGAACTTATTACAATTTAGGATTGGGAAGTGTTGATTCGATTAATTTTGTAGTTGCTACGGAAGAATTCGAAGTAATTACGCTGTCGATTTATCCAAATCCAAATGCAGGTCAATTTCAAATAAATTGGAACGCCGTTAACGCATCAAAAATGGACTTGCAAATTTATGATGTTACTGGAAAATTAGTCTACACAAAATCTTTTGGATCCAATATTGATCAAGCTAATCTTAATTTACAATCCTTGCCAAGTGGTATTTATTTGCTGTCAATGAAAGGAAAAGAGCAAACGCACTTTGAAAAGTTGATAATTGAATAGAATTAAATTTTTGAAATAGAAAACGTACAAGTCTCAAAATTGATACTGTACAGTTACTACGAATTCTGTGCTTTCAGGTTGAAAACAACCAAACTGACACATCTTTGTTTCTTAGTAACGCTTTTCTTATTTTGTGCCGCTCAAAGACAGACGACATTCTATGATTCTAATTGACGGAAAAAAACTAGCGGCTGACATCAAATCTGAAATCGCTGAAGAGGTTGAAGCTTTAGTTAAATCAACAGGTAATACGCCTCATCTCGCTGCGGTTTTAGTAGGGGACAATCCAGCAAGTAAATCCTATATTCGTAATAAAGTTCGCTCTTGCGAACAAGTCGGATTTAATTCCACACTTGTTGAGCGACCTGAATCCATTACACAAAGTGAATTATTGGAAGTCATTGAAAAGCTCAACGAAGATAACGACATAGACGGGTTCATTGTACAGCTACCACTGCCGAACCATATTGATGAAATAGCAGTTACCTTAGCGATTGATCCTAAAAAAGATGTAGATGGTTTTCATCCTACAAATTTCGGACGGATGGCACAAGGCTTATCTGCTTATCTTCCTGCCACTCCTTTTGGTATTTTACAAATGTTGGAACGATATAATATTGAAGTTGAAGGAAAAGAGTGCGTAGTGTTAGGTAGATCAAATATTGTAGGTTCGCCAATCAGTATTTTGCTCTCCAGAAAAGCAACTCCTGGAAATGCAACTGTTTCTTTATGTCATAGTCGCACCAAAGATTTAAAATTCCATACCCTCAACGCTGATATCTTGATCGTCGCATTAGGTAAAACTGAATTTGTAACCGCAGATATGGTTAAGGAAGGCGCCGTCGTCATTGATGTAGGAATCAACCGAGTAGATGACGAAACTGCAAAACGAGGCTATCGATTGCGTGGCGATGTGAAATTTGATGAAGTAGCTCCAAAGTGTAGTTACATCACACCAGTACCGGGCGGAGTCGGCCCCATGACGGTCACCGCTTTATTAATGAATACACTGAAAGCTTGCCGAAATGAAATCTACACGTGATTATTATCAGATAGATTTTCCAATAGACGATAAACAAAACGAGCTTTTGTTCGCAAAATTATCTATATTGTCTATAGAATCTTTTGTTGTTGAAGATGATAAAATCTCAGGCTACTTACCTGTTGACAACTTCGACTCAAACATAGAAAATGAGCTGAATATATTAGCTGCTGAATTTAAAACTGTTTGGACAAAAGAATTGCTCCCCGCAAAGAATTGGAACCAAGTTTGGGAATCCAATTTCAACCCAATCCGAATCGATGACTTCTGTCATATTATTGCAGACTTCCATAACTCAATTCCAAGTTTTCAACATGAGATAAAAATTCAGCCCGAAATGGCTTTTGGGACGGGTCATCATGAAACTACCTATATGATGATCAAAGCAATGAAACCCATTGATTTTGATAACAAAACAGTTTTCGACTACGGTTGTGGCACTGGAATTCTTGCAATTTTAGCAGAAAAAATGGGTGCTAAATCCATTGAAGCGATAGATTATGATGAAATAGCAACCGAAAACACACTAGTTCAGGTCAAAAAAAATGAATGCAAACGAATTGACGTTAAAACTGGAACCCTAGAAGTGTCATCAAACAAGAAATTTGAAATTATTTTAGCAAATATTAATAGAACGATAATTTTAGAAAGCTTAAAATCGTTATATGATATGTTGGAAGAAGACGGAATCATACTCTTTTCAGGAATACTGAACACGGACAAAGATTTAGTAATAAATGCAGCCGATGAAATTGGTTATATACTGAAGAGAAAGTATCATTTGAACGAATGGGTCTGTCTGCATTTTACTAAAAACTAGGAATAAACACATAACCGAATTATGCAAAAGCATACACTTATAACACTACTTGCACTCATCTTTGCAACCAGTCTTTCTGCCCAAAGAATGACGACATTCCTCAATACTAAAGATGGTTTTTTAACTCAGTTGGAAAATTTCATGACGACCAGTAAAACGGAAGCCATGCAACAGTCTTATAAAGATTTTGAAGAATCTTTTAACGCTGGTCTATTTACAGATTCCGAATTCCAACAGATTCTCAAAACCGGAAATGATATGTTGGGCCAGAAAATGACCGCTTCACCGTATTTTAAAGATTACATAAAAGCATTGGTGATTGTCAAAAATCATGAATTGGGAGAAACGAGATTTAAAGACTGGCATAAGGTATTAGATCAAATGCTGGCTAACATTGAAAATCGGAAATTAAAACCTTACAAAGAGTTTTTAAAATTCTCCATTCCATTTTACGATACGCAGACTTTACGTTTCTCTAAAGGTGGTACCAATTGGATTGCAGATGCCTCTCGATACGAAGCTGTTTTTGAAGAAGAAAAACCAGCCATCAAATTTAACGAAGTCAATATTATCGCAGCTCGTAAAAATGATACTATAAAAATCAACAATACGCAAGGGAAATTCTTTCCGCTGGAAAAAAAATGGATAGGAAAAGGGGGAAAAGTGGACTGGGATCGTTTTAGTACAATGGATGAGCGAACTTATGCTGAATTTGGTGAGTACAATATTGATATGAGTAAAACACTATACTCAGTTAGCAACGTTAAATTTTATTTTGAAGAATTATTTCCCGGCAAAGCAATTACTGGAAATTTCCAAGATAAAATTATGACCACTTCCAATGATGATGATGGATCTTACCCACGTTTTGAATCCAAAGACACCGCACTTGTGATTACGAATTTAGGAGAAGGATTGAAATACACAGGTGGATTCAAAATGAATGGAAATACGATTTATGGGCAAGGAACCGATTATAAAAAAGCGAACATCAAATTTGAAGGTATAGGTGGTGTGAAATACAATTGTACCGCTGATTTGTTTGTGATGAAAAAGGAAGAAAAGATTGTCGGGGAAAGGGTAGAGACGGTTTTATACTTTGCGCAAGATTCCATTTATCATCCATCTGCCAATATCAAATACGATATCCCAAATCAACTTTTGAGTTTAAACAGAGGAAAAAGAGGAAGTGATCGTAATCCTTTCTTCAGTTCGTATCATAAAGTGAATGTCGATGTTGACAAATTAGATTGGGTGGTGAATACCGATTCCATTTTATTTGGAAGAAAGACATTGTCGCTGGGTAATGATCGTAATGAATTGACCTTGGAATCATTCGATTATTATGAAGAAGGGGATTATAGAAGGTTACAAAACATTTCTACCACCAATCCATTGGCCACTTTAAAGCGGGTAGCAGATGAAGAAGGTATGACTAAAATCGATGCCAATGTCATTGCAAAAAAAATGAATCCTAAATTTGATCACACGAGTATTCAAAGTTTGTTGTATGACTTGGTGGCACAAGGATTTGTCAATTACGATTCTGAAAATCAAGTGGTTGAATTAAGGAAGAAAGTTTTCCATTATGCAGATGCCAGCCAAAAGAAAGTGGATTATGACCGGTTGAAAATTTTGTCGAAATCAAAAGAAACCAATGCGATTATTAATCTTACCAACAAAGGAATCATATCGAATGGAATCAAAAAAATAGAATTTAGTCCAGTACAAAAAGTAGCCATCATTCCAAATGGAGAGCAGATTGTTATGCTAAAAAATAGAGATATGGATTTTGACGGAAAGTTGTATGCAGGACTATCGGTCATGGAAGGAAAAGATTATCATTTTAATTATGATGAATTCAAGATCTCAATGGACTCCATCCGTTATTTTGATTTATTTGTTCCGGATGGTACTGAAGATGAAAAAGGAAATCCGAATGCATTTTCTATTGCTAGTCGCCTGGAGCATGTAAGTGGTGTGTTGTTAATTGACGCACCTTCCAATAAATCTGGAGTTGAAGATTTAGGAACTTTCCCTTCTTTCAACACTTCCGGACCTTCTTATGTCTATTATGATCAACAAGAAAATCACAATGGTGCTTATAAAAGAGATTCTTTTTATTACCAATTAGACAAATTTAATTTTAATAGTATTGATGATTTCACAAAAGAAGATGTTGATTTCAAAGGAAATTTAATCTCTGCTGATATATTTCCGAAGTTTAAAGAAAATCTAGTATTACGAGAAGAGGATCAATCGCTTGGTTTTGTACACACGACTCCTGCCAAAGGACGTGCGTTATATACTGGAAAAGGAAATTATACTGGAGAAGTTGATTTAAGCAATGCGGGATTATTTGGAAAAGGAAATGTTGAATATCTATATTCGAATTTTGATTCTGAAGATATTTTATTCCGTCCGAAAAAATTGACGGCATCCGCTGAAAAATTTGAATTAGATGAAATCAGAACTGCCGCATTAGAAGTACCTCAGGTTGCTGGTTTGGATGTCAATATTAATTGGAAGCCTTACACTGATTCTATGTATGTGAATACAAAAGAATTACCATTCGATTTTTTCAAACAAAATGATCACAAATTAGACGGAACGATGGTTGTAACGCCAGGTGGTGTATTCGGTGACGGAAAATTTGAGTGGTCTAAAGGAATATTTACATCCGAGTTATTTGATTTTGGAGCCTACTTAGTCGTATCGGATACTGCCAATCTAAAAATTAAAGCGGTGGGAGATGATTTCGCCTTCGATACCAGAAACGTAAATGGAAAGTTAGACTTCGACAAAAAACTTGGGAAGTTTAAAGGGAATTCTGATGCGATTGCAACGAGTTTGCCCGTCAATAAATACGAAACTTCCATGAACGAATTTGATTGGGATATGGCTAATGAAACCATCAAATTTAAAGCATTGGATGGATTGTCTACCTTTTTATCAGTTCATGAAGATCAGGATTCTATAACCTTTCAAGGAGCCACTGCATTTTATGATTTAAAAACAAATTTGCTAAGCGTAGGAGGAGTTCCTCACATCGTCACCGCGGATGCATTTGTTTATGCTGAAAATGGGGATGTTGAAATTCAACCTGGAGGTACCATGACCACTTTAGAAAATGCAAAAATAGTATGTGACACCACCAATAAACATCACGTCATCAATCGAGCGACAGTCAATGTCCTAGGTAGAAAATTGTACAAGGCAAAAGGATTTTACGAGTATAATGTTGGAACACACAAACAAGAAATTGAATTTACAGATATTATTGGTACGCGTGTTGGTAAAGGTGCGCGTGACGAAAAAGCGACAGAGACGCGTGCAGCAGGAACCGTAAAAGAAGAAGATAATTTTTTCATTGACGATAAATTAGAATTCCGCGGTGACATTTCTTTGGCAGCGAATTCGAAAGAATTACAGTTTGATGGATTTGCCAAATTAGATGCTCCAAACCTACCAACGACCGAATGGTTTTCTACCAATTTTGAAGGAGACAAAAATAACTTAATACTCAATTTCAATGAGCCAAAAACTTACAAGGGCTATCCCGTCCGATGTGGTTTATTTATCAATGGAGAAAGAGGAAACGTGTATCCAAGTATCATGGCATCTTTACCAGCTGTAAAAGACAGACCAATTTTGGATGCAAGAGGAATGATGAAATACGATGAGGATAACAACAACTTTATTTTTGGTGATTCGCTAAAGGTTATTTCAGATTACAAGCAAGGGAAACTATTAAAATATAATGTCGTTAACAACGACGTATTATTTGAAGGTCCATTGAATATTGGAAGTGGCTTAAAACATGTTGATTTGAAAACGGCAGGCTACGGTCGTACTTCGGTAAAAATGAAAGGGGATACTTCTAGTGTCGCAAACAACGTGTTAGAGGTAGACGCCATGGCTTCTGTTGATTTTTATTTCCCTGAAAAAGTGATGAAGATTATGATCAACGATTTAAAGCAGTCGACATTTGATGCGAGTACCCCTAATTATCAAAAAAATATTGTTCAATTTGGAAGAACGCTTTCGGAGTTTATCCCAGATTCTAAAAAACTTTTTGGCACCATGGCAGAAGTACAAGCCAAAAACTATCTAGATTTCCCCAAAAAAGACAACACCTTTAAATTCTTATTGTCAGAATTAAATCTAAAATGGGATGCGGATTATCGCTCATTTGTCACCAGAAAATCTAAAAATGGATTGTACAGCGTAAATGGTGAATACATCGATAAATTGGTCGAGATGTATTTGGAAGTGCGAATGCCACCAAATGAAGACGATCGTTTTTACATCTACATAAAATCTCCTAGTGACTACTTTTATTTCTTCGGCTATAAAGAAGGCATCATGAATGTCTCCTCTAACAACCAAAAATTCGTTGATGCATTAATGGGTTTGAAATCGAAGGAATTAATTCGTACCATCAAAAAGAAAGGAGATGAAGAAGACGATGTTTTTGAAATTGCCCCAGTTGATGAAGCAACTGCGAATCGATTTTTAATGAGAGCGAAGGCGGTGCAAGGGAAGTAGGAATTTCCTATTTTCGTAAACCATACAAATTGTATTCTAAAATCGCGCTGGCTTGTACTACAAAAGGGCTTGCAAATTATATGGAGGAAAAATTTATTGTTCTTATAGATAACCGCCATTTTGGGGTTCAAACTGTATAATATTCCTTGTCATTTTGAGCTTTCGCTGTGGCGAAGATGTCGAAAAATCAAGGAAGGTTATACAGAACAATTTCGACCTTGCGGAGAAATCTTTCTCAGTTCAAAATTGGAGACTTGAATTTTATGAATGCACTTGGAAAAACCAGACTCTACTATGTTATTCTATTTTTGACTCACTAAAAATTGCGCATATCGATAATCATCTTCAGTATCAATATCCACAGATCTTTCAGTAGGCATCACATAGGC
>CALFWW010000021.1 GCA_937928575.1 uncultured Saprospiraceae bacterium
ATCTTCGTTAGAAAGCCCTGTCTGCTTGGCGCAGTCAGGCAGGCTCGCCGTAACTAAGGCTATGTCTACGTTTTCTGCCTTGATCTCGAAAAATTTTCCTTCCAAATATATCCGCACTTTTAGACTACAATTTGTATTATAAATGGCTTTGTAAAAGGGTAATTTTCAGAAAATTCACCATACAATCTTACTTAAATTGGAATCAATACAACCCTGATTCTGTTATAGTTATGCGTAATTAAATTTTTTTACATAAATTTAGGTCAAACTACGCTACGACTATGGAATTCAAAATTTCAAAATACATCGCTGAATTATTGACGCATTATGGTCAGGTGAAAGTGAAAGGCTTGGGTACTTTTGTTGCTAATAATCCCGCATCGACTCCTACTGAACCTGGGGAGCGCTTTCAATTGAACCCACAATTGGATGCAGACATTTTGTTGAAACATATTATGGCAACAACTGAAATGGACTTGCAGGTGGCAACCACATTGATAAGTGAAGAAGTTGAGCAAATCAGAAAAATTGCCGATAGTGGGGAATTGGTTTATCTAAAAAAGATTGGACATTTATACAGAAATCATTTAGGGAGATTCGTATTTCTTCCAGAAAAATCTGACCTTAATCAAGCACAATTCCTTCATCCTGAATTAGACCTAGAACCCATTACGGAAGCTGAAATCGCAGCGGTAAAAGCGCTCATCAAAAAACCTTCTAAAACCAAATTTCAATTGTCTAAAAAATTATCAACTATTGCTCCGATTGCAGTTTTATTGTTAGCATGTGTATTGACGTGGTCTTTAATTTCCAATCGAAGTGACAAAAATAAGAGAGTTAGTTACACTAAAATTCCAGTCTCTGAAAAGCGAGTAAATAAAAAGCCGGTCTATACACCTCCACCAGTTCTGGAAAAAAAGCAAGAAGTAGAGAAGCCTGTTGTGGCACCAGAGGTTGATACAGAAGCAGCGACTATCAATCCAAATGCAAAAGAATGTGTGATTATTGTTGGACAATTCAGATCGAAGGACGGTGCAAGAAGGAGAGTGTCTGATATTTATGATTTTGGATATGCAGCTTATCAAGATCATGCCAATGGACTATCACGTGTAGGGATTCAATTTGCTTACGAAACAGAAGCTGATATTCAAGAAATGATGCGAAAAGTCAAGAAAAGATTTGATGTTGATTCTTGGATATTGAAACAATGATTCGCATGTCCATTCAAGTTCATAAAGCCAGAATAGGGTTGTACGATTTAATTTTCCTACCTAACACCGCCCGCATACCAATGTCATGGAAATAGGCTGGATACTGTTATAATTTATTCTAAATTATGCAATATACGCCTATACTCAGAATGACATTTAATATTGTTCTGATAAAATTGAATTGCTACAGATTGAACCCCAAAATGGCGGTTATCAATGAGAAAAATTTATCGATATCTGCGTTGAAAATAAAGTCATGTACTTTTGCAATGCAAGCCAGCGCGGTAACTAAGGCTATGTTTACGTTTTTCGCCTTAATCTCAATAAATTTTTCCTCCATATAATTTGCAAGCCCTTTTGTAGTACAAGCCAGTGCCATTTTAGAATACAATCTGTATAAGATATCAAAAAACGATCACCAAAAGCGATGCATTTCAATTTGTGTCTTACTAATTTAAGACTGCAATTTTTCCAGTTTGTAGAAGTTGTAAACTAACAGATTGGCTATTCCCTGGATTGTACTCATTGCCATCTTTGTTGACACCACCGACAACGAAAATATTAAAATCTTCATCGATGGTTGCAACTGACTTCACTACCACTTCATTTTCAACTTTTGTACCTGCGATGACTCTTCTGTCAATCATGTCACCCATTGGAGAAAAAGTTATGAGGACATATTCGTAAGTCATCAATCCAGCTTTCCAATAAACAACAGCATCCATCTTTTTAGTTCCCTTTATTTTGAAACAAGGGACAAATTCTGTCATATCATCTGGTTCTTCCTCTTCATAGCTCAGGATATATTGTTCGATCAATGGCATCGGAAGTGGATCATTTCTTTTGGAAAACTCGTTGGATACTTCATCTGAAATAGTTACTGGCATTTCTACAGAAGGGAATTTTTTTAGAAAAGCTTTGAAGTCTATTTTAGTTTTTTTACTCATGTTATGGCAAATCATCAATTTATACGCAAAATTACCATAAAAGGTCATATTTGTATTAAACATAATCCTAATTTGATGGTATAATTTATATATGTAACTTAGAAGTAGTCTAAATAAGCATTGACATTGATAACTATTTGCAAAAAGGCGTGAATTAAATAGATTTACAGTAAAATTCGAAAACTAACCAAATATTATTATGAGTTGGGTAACCACATTCTTCACCTCCTCGATTGGTAGAAAATTAATCATGAGTTTAACAGGACTCTTTCTGATTACTTTTTTGATCGTCCATTTGATTGGAAATTTACAATTGTTATATAATGATGGCGGTCAGGCATTCAATGTCTATGCAAAATTTATGACCTCCAATCCATTTATAAAATTTACCTCTTATGGATTGTATGCAGGTATTTTATTGCATGCGATTCAAGGAATTATCCTATGGAGAAAAAATGCAACCTCTCGCCCACAGAGATATGCGGTTGCCAGTAAATCAACCAGTTCTTTTACTTCAAGAAATATGGGTTGGTTAGGAATGATTGTTTTGATTTTTATTCTCATCCACATGTATCAGTTTTGGCTCAAGATGAAACTTGGAGATGTAGGAATGGCGACTTATGACGGTAAGCAAGTTAAAGATTTGTACAAATTAGTCGCTGCAACTTATCAAAATCCATTATTTGTCATTTTCTATGTGCTTTCTATGGCAGCAATCGGGATGCATCTATGGCATGGATTCGGAAGTGCATTTCAAACACTTGGATTGAACCATAAGAAGTACACACCGTTTATAAATACATTAGGGAAAGTGTACTCCGTTTTGATTCCATTGGGATTCGCGATTATACCAATTTATATGTTCTTTGTTTTAAACCGCTAAAGTAAAATATTAAAAATATGACAGTCGAAAATAATTTTACTGAAACCGAAACACTAGTCAAAGAAGGTACTGGTCTAAAAAACAATGTACCAGAGGCTGGGGATCTAGAAAACAAGTGGACACAATATCGTTCCACTATGGACCTTGTCGCTCCGAACAACAAGCGACGAATTGACATTATTGTAGTTGGTACTGGATTAGCTGGCGCATCTGCCGCAGCTACTTTGGGAGAATTGGGATACAATGTAAAATGCTTTACCTTCCATGATAGTCCACGTCGTGCACACAGTATTGCAGCACAAGGTGGAATCAATGCAGCTAAAAATTATCAGAATGATGGTGATTCCGTGTATCGTTTGTTTTATGACACGATCAAAGGTGGAGATTATCGTTCACGTGAAGCAAACGTTCACCGTTTAGCGGAAGTAAGTCGTAACATTATCGATCAAGCAGTGGCACAAGGAGTTCCATTGGCAAGAGAATATGGTGGACTATTAGCCAATCGTTCTTTTGGTGGTGTACAAGTATCTCGTACTTTTTATGCGAAAGGACAAACTGGGCAACAACTATTAATCGGTGCTTATCAAGCTTTATCCAGACAAATTTCTGTCGGTAATGTAGAAATGTACAATCGACATGAAATGCTCGACTTAGTCAAAGTTGATGGTAAAGCAAGAGGTATTATAACAAGAAACTTACTTACTGGCAAAATAGATCGTCATGCTGCACATTGCGTGGTATTGGCAACGGGTGGTTATGGAAATGTCTACTATTTATCTACCAATGCAATGGGATCTAATGTGACTGCTGCTTGGCGTTCCGTTAAACGAGGTGCTTTGATGGCGAATCCTTGTTACACGCAAATTCACCCAACTTGTATTCCCGTATCTGGAGACTATCAATCCAAATTGACATTGATGTCAGAGTCGCTTCGTAATGACGGAAGAGTTTGGGTACCAAAGAAAAAAGAAGATGTAATGGCGATCCGAGAAGGTCGCAAAAATGGAAATGATATTCCGGAGGAAGATAGAGATTATTACCTGGAGAGAAGATATCCTGCGTTTGGAAACTTAGTTCCTCGTGATGTTGCTTCTCGTGCTGCAAAAACAGCTTGCGATGAAGGATATGGTGTCAACTCAACCGGTCTTGCCGTATTCTTAGATTTTGCTGCTGCCGTAATACGTTATGGAAAATCAGAAGCCATTTCAAAAGGAATCAACAATCCAACAGATCAACAAATAGGAGATTTAGGACGTGCAGTTGTTGCTGCAAAATATGGGAACCTCTTTGAGATGTATGAAAAAATTACTGGTGAAGATCCTTATTTCCAACCGATGAAAATATTCCCTGCAGTTCATTATACAATGGGGGGCATGTGGGTTGATTATAATTTGGAAACAAATGTTCCAGGATTATTTGCACTCGGTGAAGCGAATTTCTCTGATCATGGTGCCAATCGTTTGGGTGCTTCTGCATTGATGCAAGGTTTAGCGGATGGATACTTTGTGATTCCCTATACAATCGGCCAATTTTTATCAAAAGAAATTCGTACACCAAAAATTGCAAATGATTCTCCTGAATTTATGGCTGCAGAAAAAGAGACGCGTGAGAAACTAGAAAAATTGATGAACATAAAGGGAAATCATTCTGTTGAAAGTTTCCACAAACGTCTTGGACTCATCATGTGGGAATACTGTGGAATGTCTCGTAATGCAGAAGGATTGAAAAAAGGTCGTCAAATGATTCGTGAATTGCGCGAAGAATTTTGGAGAGATGTTTACGTACCTGGTTCATTGGATGAATATAATCCTGAATTGGAAAAAGCAGGTCGTGTAGCTGATTTCTTGGAATTAGGAGAAAATATGATGGTAGATGCATTAGATAGAGAAGAATCTTGTGGTGGTCACTTCCGCGAAGAGCATCAATCTGCGGAAGGAGAGGCACAAAGAAATGATAAGGATTACACGTATGTATCTGCATGGGAGTGGGATGACAATGAACCAATTTTGCACAAGGAGCAATTAGAGTTCAAAAATGTTGAATTAAAAACTAGAAGTTATAAGTAGTGTTTTTGTGGAGACGTTGCATGCAACGCCTCCGCAAAAACAATAAAAAAATATCTTATCATGAGTGATATGAATCTTAAGTTAAAAGTCTGGAAGCAAAACGGACCAAACGACAAAGGTAGATTTGAAAATTATAAAGTGGTCGCTAACGAGCACATGTCATTTTTGGAAATGCTGGATGTATTAAATGAACAACTGATTAGTGAAAAATCTGATCCAGTTTCATTTGAACATGATTGTCGAGAAGGAATTTGTGGTGCATGTAGCATGGTCATCAATGGTCGTCCACATGGACCTAACAAAGGAACTACGACTTGTCAATTGCACATGCGATTCTTCAAAGATGGAGACACGATTACCATTGAGCCGTTTCGTGCCAACTCATTTCCGGTCATCAAAGACTTGGTTGTAGATCGCTCAGCATTTGATCGTATCATACAAGCAGGTGGCTATATTTCTGTGAATACAGGTCAGGCACAAGATGCCAATGCGATTCCGATTGAGAAGGATGTTGCGTTGGATGCATTCTCTGCTGCTGCGTGTATTGGTTGTGGTGCTTGTGTTGCCGCATGCCCAAATGCAAGTGCGATGTTATTCACATCAGCAAAAGTAGCTCACCTAGGTCATCTGCCTCAAGGAAAGGTTGAACATGACAAGCGTGTCCAAAAAATGGTTGCACAAATGGATGAAGAAGGATTTGGTATGTGCTCCAATACCTATGCATGTGAAGCGGAATGCCCGAAAGAAATTTCTGTAAAAAATATTGCTTCGTTGAATCGTAATTTTATTGGAAAAGTCTTCAAGACCGAGTAAATTTGCAACGAGAATGAAAAAAGGAAAAGGCGACTTTGCGAAAGCGGGTCGCTTTTTTTGTTTCTAAGATTGGAATAATTTTTAAGTCAATTAATCACGCTCTTCCCCCAATTGTTTCAATAGCCAAGCCTTCTCCGTTAGCGGATTTGCTTCATTAATTTCCTTGACTAATTTTTCTTTGTATTTATTGGGACCCGTGACTTTCAACAACTTTTTAGTGAAGCGAAGTAAATTCTTATAGTTGGATTTGTGATACCCCATGACCTTCTTTCGACGTAAGTAAATCCCGACTGAATCAATAAGGGAATCCAACGCATCGAATTCTTCCAACTCCCAATAGATTTTTAACAACACTGTTTTTGCATCTAGATTCATGAAAATATCATTGAATTCAACCTGATTCAAAAGTTTCATGGCTTGATTAAAATCTCCTTTCTCAAAATACAATCTTGCACGACAATAATGGACGATACTATCTCTATGTTTTTCTTCAATATATTTTTGATAGTCATTTATAAAAAAGTCGACCCCATCATATTCTTTAAGGTATGTTCCAGTAACAACAACATTTTTAAAAGTTCGATGTGAAAGAATACCATTTTCAATCAGGATTCTTGTTTCTATTCCACGTTTATACAATTCATAAAGTTCTCTGATATATTCCTTTTTTAATCCATTGACTTTGAAGATACAGTAGTTAATAGCCAACAAATAAATATCTCTTATCTCCTCGTGCCTAAATAAGTGTCCATTTTGTTCAATTTGGTTTTTCAAACTTAAAAAATAAGACTCATTTTCTTTTTCAGTCGTAGCTTTGTAGGAATAATAATAAATCGCAATTGCTGGGATTTTTAAGAAATCATTAGATTCAACATGATTTAATATCTCTTTATACATCCCAATTTGATAATCCTTTTTGAAAACCGCTTGATGTGAAAGTATCAAACACATTTGTCGAAGCTTGTTGGACAAATAAGAAGTATCCAAGGCATCAGTTGCTTCTTGCAAATTCATTTCTGCAGTTCTTTTTAATCGACTGTTGTAAGTATACTTTTCCTCCTCCAACAAATATTCGCCGAATAAGTAGCGCCAATCTTTGAACTCATTTTTTTCTTGTTCTTTTTGCGCTTCCGAAATAGCTTTTTGAAATGACTTTGGAATAGATCGTTTCCGATATACACTCGCTAATATGGTTTTAGCATTTACTTCATCTTTTATAATTTCAGAATAAACTAAAAAATTCTCTAATGCGTTCATTAAAAAATGAACGGTCTGTCGCAATTTAGCATCATTATAAGTCTCTTTTGGAAATATAGACTTGAATATCAGTTCTTTAACAAGCAAATTGGGCTTAACAAGTTTACCTTCTCCCGCCAGATAATTAAACAAATCTTGTACATCCTTCCTCAAATTATGAGCAGGAGAATGTAACCATTTGTTAAAGTCTCGCAATTCTTTCTTTGAAAACGTTCTTAAGATGCCTATTAGGCGGCTTTTTTCCATGGCTGATTTTAATATATGTTCAACAAAATGGGAAAATTGTACTCATTACAACAAACTATAACATACTCTATATCAGATGATTAAACTATTTAACCTTCGATTATTGACCAATAAGTTACATTCTTTTATTCAACAAATGCAATTTTTTGTCTTTGAAAAATGCATGCATCAGGGTCATATTTGTAATGTACTTAATGATAAAGTATCAATCTCCGACATGAACAACAGAAAAAATAGATCACCTTTCCTTAAGTCAACGATGTCAATTGCTTTGTTGGCAATATTCACCTTGACATCCACTTCTGTCTTTGGACAGGGATGGGAGAAATTTTATGGGGATACAGATGCAGAAGAAGGAAGCGCAGTTGTTCAGACAAGAGATGGAGGTTTTGCCATGGCAGGATATGCCAACAACAAAGCAGAGGTCATCCGAACCGATCAGAATGGAAACATCGAGTGGAAAAGAACTTATGAAGGTCCAAATTTATCTGTTTTCGATGCAGCCAATGACATCATTCAAACAAGCGATGATGGATTCATTATCGCAGGAACAAGTGAAGGCGGCGGTATCGGAGGAAAGGACTTTTCGATGACAAAGTTGGACCGCTACGGGAATGAAGAATGGACAGAATATTACGGTGGTGGATTTGATGATGAGGCTTATTCAATCATTCAAACCTCTGATGGCGGTTTTGCATTAACAGGTTATCTAACATTGCCATTTAATAATCCAACCCAAGTATATGTTGTGCGCACCGATGCTGATGGAGATGTGATTTGGGAACAAACGCTTGGAGGTCCAGAAGATGATCGTGCCTGGTCCATTATTCAAACAGCGGATTCAGGTTTCATGGTTGCAGGAGAATTTGAGACAGGAATAAGCAACGATACCGATATTTATTTAATGAAATTGGATGCTTCAGGATTATTGGTTTGGGAAAACACTTACCATCAATCTGATATCAATATCGGAAACGATATCGTTGAATTACCTGATGGTAGTTTTGTATGTGCAGGTATTGTTAATTCAGAAGCAACCTTACTAAAGACCAATGCAGATGGTAGTATGCCAACTTGGTTTACTTATGGTCCAAGTGCATTTAATGCTATCCAAATTACTACGGACAACAATTTAATCATGACCGGTACTTTTGAAACAAGTATCGAAGAAAGTAATGTCTCTTTAGTAAAAACAGATTTTGATGGAAATCAGATTTGGAGTCAAACTTATGGTCGTGATTCAGATACTCCTCAGATTCTTATTAGTTCTGGTGCGGATGTCAAAAACACACTCGATGGTGGTTATGTAATCGCTGGTTATAGTTCTAAGCTAGGTTCGTTTTTCGATTTCGACAGCTATTTAATCAAAGTAAATTCACTAGGTGAAATTTATACAAATTACGTTGAAGGAATTGTTTTTGATGATATTAATGGCAATTGTATCAAAGATTCAAATGAACCATTTTGGGAAGATTGGGTAGTTGAAGCATCAGGTGAAAAGAGTTTTTACGGAACTACTGACGAAAATGGAAAGTTCTTTATCATCGTTGATAACGGAAACTATGATGTATCTCTGATCAAGCCAAATGACTTTGTTCAGACATGTATCAACTCGTACGATATTGATTTTATCAGCACTTATGACACGATCCAATTAGTATTTCCAGTACAAGAAATTCAAGCTTGCCCATTAATGCAAGTTGACATCTCAACTACATTGTTAGAAAAATGTGAGAATACCGATTATGTAGTTAAGTATTCCAACTTAGGAACCAGCCCTGCAACAGGAGCGGAAGTAAAAGTTACTTTGGATGAGTTTCTCATGTTCAATTCGGCTGAATTACCATATACCAATGAGAATATTGATGGCGACTTATATTATGTATTCAATGTCGGAGATGTGGACCCAATGGAATCGGGAAGTTTTAAAATCAATGTCTTAGTGGACTGTTCAGAACCACAATTACAACAAACACATTGCGTAACCGCATTGATTTTTCCAGACACTCTTTGTGGAGAAAACAATCCTGCTTGGGACGAATCAAGTTTAAAAGTAACCGGAGAATGCGATGCAGACTCTGTAAGATTTAATATTACCAACATCGGCGACGATATGGATGAAGGTAGAAACTGGATTGTGATAGAAGATAATGTTATGCTTTTCCAGGAACCTGAGACTGTCCAATTAACCGCTGGTGCATCCAAACCGATTTCCTATGAAGCGAATGGTTCAACCTATCGCATCATTGCCGAGCAATCCCAAAACCATCCGGGAGCCAGTTTTCCTACACTCGCTGTAGAGGGTTGTGTCCCGGACAATTCGACTTTTAGTACAGGGTTTCACAACATGTTTCCGGAAGACGATAACGACTTATCCAAGTCAGTCGATTGTCAAGAAAACGTGAATGCGGATGATGTCC
The DNA here is from genome assembly GCA_937928575.1 of uncultured Saprospiraceae bacterium. GTDB lineage: Bacteria > Bacteroidota > Bacteroidia > Chitinophagales > Saprospiraceae > CALDGQ01. The sequence goes on from CALFWW010000021.1 coordinate 9,844, forward strand.
CTAACCAACATAAAAAAGCGTATCCAACAGGATATGATGACGAACATTGTATAACCAACTCCACAGAAATCAACTATCACATTCGTTTTCAGAATACGGGTGTGGACTCAGTTGATAGAGTGATCGTAAGAGACACGCTATCTGACTTGTTAGACATATCAACGGTTGAATTAGGTGCCAGCAGTCATGATTTCACTTTTGAAATTTATGATGAAAGAATCCTAAAGTTCACTTTTGATAACATCATGTTACCAGATAGCAGCACAAATGAAGCCGCCTCGAATGGATTCGTAAAGTTCCGTGTATCCCAAAAACCGGAAAATTCACCAGGCACAATCATCTATAATAGTGCTGCTATCTATTTTGATTTTGATAGATGGATCAACACGGACGAAGTCTATCACACTATTTGCGATGGAGAGTGGCCGGACATTATTGATGTCAGTACCACAAAAATTTTCTTCCCTGAGGTCAACATTAATGTATTCCCAAATCCATTTATTGAATCCGCAACTTTCGAGATGACTGGAATGGAATTTAAAGAAGTGATGTTCAACATTTACGACCTACAAGGAAGATTAATGCGAAGTGAAATTCACAACGGAAATGAGTTTCAATTTAATCGCAATCAATTATCAAGTGGATTATATGTCTATCGAATTGAGTCGGAAGGACAACCAGTTGCTGTTGGTAAAATTGTAATAGAATAAAAAGTATTGAGAGTACCCTTTAAAGGGCTCGGATATGTATTGTTAAGATATTCTAAAAACAGAAAAATCAAGTAAGTTTAAAATAAAAGTAAGCCCTTCAAAGGGTTTTCTCAAAAATATATTTTTCATGGTGTCTGGCCGAGACATTAAATAGGTCAAAATTTTGGTCCGTTACAACCACCTGATAAGAAATGTAACACTTGGGTTATAATTTGATATTTAGTAAGCTAAACCGTGGTTTCCAAAAGTGGAGAACCACGGTTTTTTTTTATACATAACCATTCGGAGATCTCAGAAAGCTATAGACCCTGACCTCTCAGAAAGCTACCTCTCCGAGAGCTCTCCTTAAAAAGGATAATAAAAGCAAATATCAACCTATCTCAAATTTTAAATCTATAACGGACAGCTCTCTGAGAGGGGGTGCAGTATTATTCCAAGCTTTCAGATAGGTATTAAAGCACTAAAATTTGATAATCAGACGACATTTTTAATCCCAAAAAACATTTTTTTGATATGTTTTCAAAGTTATCAACATTAGTTTTGCTCAACAAATTGAAAATATTGTTCATTTTTAAACACCTATTATGCATTGATTATCAATTAGTTATGGCAAACAATAGAATGAATAACTTATTTTTTGACAAAATTTAACACAACAAATGCAGATTTTTGTCTTTGTCAGAAGCATGGATATGGGTCATATTTGTATTGTACTTAATGATTTACTTCAACAAGACATGAACAACAAAAGCAACATATCATTTTCAAAACTGGCGACACTGCTAATCATTGCCATTTTGGTGATGGCTAGCTGGACAGGATTGATCGCAGTTGCTCAGGAAATGATGGGTTCTAATGAAAATGTCTTGCAAGAAGAAGGATCAAAAAGTGCCATTCCAAATTTCGATTTTGACAACAATTTGTTATTAGATAGCAGTGTCCAAGAGGCGTTCGATGGAGTTGTAAAAAACCACTTTACCCAAAAGCCGGTCAACTCCAGGACTACAATCACCTCCCAAAATACTGCTATCTCTATTGATTTTAATTGTCCGGATAGAACTTCCAAAGCCGTTTTAGTTCCGGAACCAACTATATTTCCAACACCGATTTTAAAGCTCATCCCGACTTACGTTGGGACGGACTTCCATGAAATCGAATTCAGCCTGCATGGTGCATTCAACAAATTGAATGATCAAGGTTGTGCAGGTCTTGAGTTCGATTTCTCTGGAAGTACAAAGTTCGCTGGAAATACAAAATGTATAGGTCCACTAGAAATAGTGATTGTATAAATTTTTCATGGAGTCCTAACTACGACTTTAAACTTGTTATATATTTTTCATGGGGTCCGGTCGAGACTTAAAACCGATCAAAAATATTTAGAGGTGTGGCTGCAGCCCAAAGAAATGCAGCCCTTTTTAAGATTTTCATGGGTTATAATTTGATATTTAGTAAGCTAGACCGTGTTTTCCAAAAGTGGAAAGCACGGTTTTTTTTCGTTAAGGTAACTGCTGACTTTAGTCGGCAGAATTTTATGCCATTTGAAAATGGCAGTTACGTTAACGGCGTAAAAAATAAACTTGAATTACAAATACTGAAAAAGTCCTGAAGGAGCAAGAGCTTTAAAAGCACAGTGCGATAGTTACTAGGTTTTATGCTGTCGATCCCGTAACAATATCCGCCACCAACTTCCCACCTTTCAACCGAATAATCCGATTGGTTTTAGCAGCTAGGTCATTGTCGTGCGTTACCATCACCAATGTAGTGTTAGATTCTTTATTGAGTTGAAAGAGCAGCTCCTCGACTTTATTTCCAGTTTCTTCATCGAGGTTACCCGTAGGTTCATCAGCGAACAAAATAGATGGACTATTAGAGAAAGCTCTTGCTAGGGAAATACGTTGTTGTTCTCCTCCTGAAAGTTGGGTTGGGTAATGCGTTGCTCGATCTGCCAACCCTACTCTATCCAATAATTCTTTGGATACTTTTGTTGGATTGGGCAAACCACGAAGTTCAAGTGGCACCATCACATTCTCTAAGGCAGTTAATGTAGGAATCAACTGGAAATTTTGAAAAATAAATCCAACATGGTCATTACGTATCCTTGCTCTTTGGTCTTCATCGAGATCATCTAGTGCTATTCCATTCAAAATAACGCTACCAGAAGTTGCGCGATCTAATCCAGCACACAAGCCCAGCAACGTAGTCTTACCACTACCCGAGGGTCCAACAATCGAAAAAGTTTCCCCCTTTGGTAGTGAGAATGAAATATCATCCAGCACAGTGATGACCCCATTTTTCGTTGGATAATTTTTCGTTAGATTTTTGACCTCTAGCATGTTAAGTTGTAATTTGTTCTTTGTTCTTTTGCGAATTGACTTAGGGATAACAGTAATTTGGTGTATTTGTTTCGGGAACTTATTCGTTAAGGGTGATTTTTATTTGAGAGAATGGGAATGACAGGAATGAGTTCGCATCATACACAAACTCATTCCTGGCTATTTTAAAATTCAGCATTTCCAGGAGTACGAGGAAAAGGAATCACATCACGAATGTTCGTCATTCCAGTAACAAACATTATCAATCTTTCAAATCCAAGACCGAATCCAGCATGTGGACACGTACCAAAACGACGGGTATCTAAATACCAGAACATTTCATCCTTAGGAATATCCATTTCTTCCATTCTTTTTTCAAGCACATCCAATCTTTCTTCTCTTTGTGAGCCACCGACGATTTCGCCAATACCTGGAAATAAAATATCCATTGCACGAACCGTTTTGTTGTCATCATTCATGCGCATATAAAATGCTTTGATGTCTTTAGGGTAATCTGTTAGAATAACTGGTTTTTTAAAATGTTTTTCTACCAAGAAACGCTCATGCTCGGATTGCAAATCTGCCCCCCAATCTTCGATGATATAAGAGAATTTTTTCTTTTTATTAGGCTTGGAATTTCTAAGAATATCAATAGCCTCTGTATAGGTAATTCTTTCAAAATCATTTTCAACGGAGAATTTCAATTTCTCGATCAAGCTCATTGGTGAACGTTGATCCTTTGGTTTTTGCGAGTCTTCTTTTGTCAGACGAGCATCTAAAAATTTAATCTCTTCTTCACAATGCTCCATGGCATATTTGATGACATACTTCAGCATATCTTCCGCCAAATCCATATCATCATCCAAATCAGCAAATGCAATCTCTGGTTCGATCATCCAGAATTCTGCCAAGTGACGAGACGTGTTAGAATTTTCAGCTCGGAAAGTGGGACCAAACGTGTACACCTCACCAAAACCCATCGCACCCAACTCAGCCTCTAGTTGACCAGATACTGTTAGATTCGTTTCCTTTTCGAAGAAATCTTTTTTGTAATCAATCTTTCCTTCTTCTGTTTTTGGAATTTTATTCAGGTCTAGGTTGGTGACATGAAACATCTCTCCAGCCCCTTCTGCATCTGACCCAGTAATAATTGGTGTGTGCATATACACGAAACCTCGATCATTGAAAAATTTATGAATTGCAAAAGCTAGTGCATGTCTAATTCTAAAAACAGCATTAAAAGTTGTCGTTCGGAAGCGTAGATGTGCTATTTCTCTTAAAAATTCCAGACTGTGTTTTTTCGGTTGCAAAGGATATTTACTTGGATCACTATCTCCGTAAATTTCTAAATCAGTTGCCACCAATTCAATCTTTTGACCAGCACCTTGTGATTCAACCACTTCACCAGTAACACCGATTGCAGCACCCGTTGTAACTCTTTTCAAAAGTTCGGCATCCATTTTTTCAAAATCAACCACCACTTGTAAAGTCGTAGAAGTAGACCCATCTGTCAATGCGATAAAACGATTCGCCCTGAAAGTACGGACCCAACCTTTTACAGTAACTGTATAATTAGTTTTGTCACTTTTCAATAGATCAGCAATTCGGGTTCGTTTGTTTTTCTTTACTATCGTGTCCACTATAAATAGAGTTTAATTTTTGAATAAATTTAAGAGTGCGAAAATAAAGATAATATTTTTTACACTTCAGATACTTGACGATTATTTATATGTTTGAATGAATACAAATCAACAGGATGCGCTGATTTCTTGAAAGCGTTAAAAGTGAAAGGATTAATCCAAGAAAAGCTTTTTTAATTCTGGAGTCGGAATCATACAAGATGCTTGCTTGCCAAACCAACGATATCTATTTCTTGAAATGATATCATAAATTCCATCCCTTAGAAATTTTGGAATAACTAATAGTACACTAAACATTGGCCACCCTACGCTCATCTCTTTTGCCAGTCTAAATGCAACATCAGATTTGGTGTACAATTTCCCGTTTTGAATTAAAACAACCGTATCTAGTTCATGTGGACTCAACCCATTTTTTTCTAACAATTCTTGTCCGGACTCTGATTGCAACGTACCAAAGCGGACCGTATCAGATTTCATCCTTTTAATAATAAAATTGATATAGCCATTGCATAGATTGCAAACACCATCAAAGAGAAGGATGGTTTTAGGTTTATTATATGTACTCGGATTTTCCACTATGTTATAAACAAAGATGAATGGCAAGAAGTTGCATATGGAAATGATTTATTGGACACAAAAACACTTTTAAGGTCGGCGGCTAAAGCCGCCGCTCGATTAGCCTCCCGCACTCCTCACGAACTCATGCCCTGATATCTATTTTTGATTATAAATTTTATTATTTTAAATTGAGTTCTATTCATCAAAAATAAGTCGGGACAATTCATCTACTTTAGCGATTGAAGTAATTTCGATTTCATAATTCTTAGGGTTAATTCCTTTCGAATTGTACTTTGAAATAATGATTTGTTTAAACCCTAACTTGTCCGCTTCTTGGATACGTTGCTCGATCCTATTGACTGCACGGATTTCTCCCGACAATCCAATTTCACCTGCAAAACAAATTCGTGCATCTACTACTATATCTTCGAGTGAAGAAATGAGTGCCGCGACAATCGCCAAATCAGCTGCGGGATCGATTACTTTAATACCTCCTGCGATATTCAAGAAAACATCATTGGCACCAAAATGAAATCCACATCTTTTCTCTAAAACAGCCAACAACATACTCAATCTACGTAGATCAAAACCAGTTGCACTTCTTTGTGGAGTTCCATAAACTGCAGTCGCTACCAGCGCTTGAGTCTCTATTAACATCGGGCGCATTCCTTCTACCATTGCAGCTATGGTGCTTCCGCTCAATTGTTCTTCCCTTTGCGATATTAGCAACTCGGATGGATTGGATACTTGCCTTAATCCTGAGGCTATCATTTCATAAATTCCCATTTCATCTGTAGAACCAAATCTGTTTTTGGTAGTACGTAGAATTCGGTAAGTATAATTGCGATCTCCTTCAAATTGTAACACCGTATCTACAATGTGTTCCAACAACTTAGGCCCGGCAATAGATCCTTCCTTGTTGATATGACCAATTATGATAATTGGTATACCAGATTCTTTTGCAAATCGTTGCATCTCACCAGCACATTCTCGTACTTGAGAAATACTCCCTGGCATGGAGTCTATATGTGGCGAAGATAAAGTTTGAATAGAATCAACAATAATGATATCTGGTTGCAACTTTTCAATCTGAATTAATATCTTATTCGTGTTGGTCTCGGTATAAATAAAACAGCTAGCCGGATTCCCGCCTAAGCGTGTCGCTCTCATTTTAATTTGTTCCGCACTTTCTTCACCAGATATATACAATACTTTCTTTTTGAAATGAAGCGCTACTTGCAACATTAAAGTAGACTTTCCAATCCCTGGCTGACCACCAATCAAAATGATGGAACCCCTAACAAGTCCTCCTCCAAGAACTCTATTGAATTCATCATCACTCGTGACATATCTTTCAGTAGTTCCCGTTTGAATTTCTGGAAGAGAAATAGGTTTTGCTACCACTTTTTGCTTCCCCGAAGCCTCTTTCCACGATTGTCTAGCAACTGTCTTTTTATTTTCTTTTATGACTACCTCTTCAATCATCGTATTCCACGATTCGCACCCAGGACATTTTCCAGCCCACTTGGGAGCAGTAGATCCACAATCTGTACAAACAAAAATTTTCTTGATCTTGGTCAATTTCTTTGGTTTAGTTAAAAAAAAATGTGTCTAACATTGCAACAAAGGTAACATAGTAAAATTAGTTTTTCAGTGAAAACTAATTACAATTTTCTTTCAATTAACTGATAATCAATCAATTAGTTGGATTGATGAAAAATTATTGAAAAAATTGTGACTCAATATATTCGAAGGCGTCTTAAAGACGTAATCAAGCTACTAATGAATGTTTGTTCACTTTTACTTACATTAGCTCATAAAGATAATAATAGCTTATTCCTAATAAGCTTCGTTCCGAAAGGAATATAAAGAAATTGTTTTCATTTGGTTTTTTGGGGTTATACAGGGTGCTGCATTTTATATGTTGGTGCCCTGTTTTTTTTAGCTCACTTTTTAAGAAAAATTTAACTCGAGAATAAAAAAACTTTTTTCCAGGATTTGTGACTATACAAAAGAGATGGCGTCTTAAATATGTTATTTGGAGATTGAAGAATTTTTAAAAAGCAATCTTAATAGAAATTAAAGCCTAATCTTGATTAGGCTTCGTTCCGAAAGGAATATAAAGAAATTGTTTTCATTTGGTTTTTTGGGGTTATACAGGGTGCTGCATTTTATGTTCGCTCCCTGTTTTTTTTTGTCCGAAATTGAAAATATATTAGTTATCTGCCCTCAGCACATCTAACACACTTTGTACTTTCTGGCATAAACATCAGCCTTGCAATTGGAATTGGTTTGTTACAACGAACACAATCACCAAACCCCGTCTCATCGATTTTTGTCATCGCATCTTTCAATTTGTCAAGTCTTCTGCGGACGGATCTTAAGGAAGCTTCAGCAACACTTTTATTATTTATAGCATCCATTCTGCTTACTCGACCTAAGGAATTTTCAGGAGATATGGGTTGGGTCATATCTTCCAATCTGATTATTTCTTCTTCCATCTCGTCGATCTTTTTCTGAATTTTATCTCTCAAATTTAATTTTTGTGCCTCAGTCATAATATCTGTAAAGTGTGTTACTTTTTTAAAAAAATTTATTTTAAATAATAATAGGGAGATAATTTATTGAGCTGCAACTAAGTTACAATATCAAAACAAACCAAATATTTATCAAAATTGGTGATTGAGGTTTATTTTATGAGTTAATTTAAGTAAATTATATAGACAAAAAAACTCACACTCACTTGAACCGCTTTAATTGGACATATGTAGATATCAATGGCTCCGCACACAATGTTGGGGTCATGCATGGTGCAGAATCAGGCAATCTGTTGATTTATTGTGATTCCAATATTGTCCATATCCGTTTCAAAATTTTCAATACTACAAGTTTGTCTTTTTTTATTGAAGAAGAATTGTGCATCCTTTCAATAGAAAAGCAAGGAGATAATTTCCTCTATGGTTTTACGATTGATAAAGATGCTGACACTCCCCTAAATAGAAGAAGAAAATTAATTGATAAAAAGCATTTCAAGCAAACCATGATGGTCGCTTCTGTATTTGCAGCCTTTATGATTTCGTTTGTCATTGGACTTTTGGTATTCAACAAGCAAGACGATCTGAAAGCAATGCGTCGAACAGAAACAAATGCAAAAGTTTATCTGACCAATTATGATGATGATGTATCCAAATTTACTTATCAATTTGTCGCTAATGGAAAACCGCAAAAGGTTGAAAAAAATATCAATGTTCATTCATTAATCTCCGAAAATGGGATGCCAATTGAAGATGGAGATGAATTTACGATTCGATATACCACCAACAATCCTCAGAAAAACATAATTGATTACAATCGACCGACTCCACAGCAAATCATCAAATATCATGATCGTGCGATGGCCAAATACCGATCGCTTCATCCATTGAAATCTGTGAATTATTGTGGATGTATTATTGATTTGGCCTATGATCTGAAAGGGATTGATGGTCTTGCTAGCCTGTATTTCCAGGAAGCAAATGTAACCGACAACCCAAGGCACAATAAGCATTCTTATCAAAAATTAATCAACGATCCGACATTTAAGGAGAAGTTTAAAGCTAAGTGTGAGTAACTATAGTACTTTAGACCGCTTCGCTTTAGGACCGCAACTTTGTTGCTTTAAGACCGCTATCGCTATAAGACTGCTTGTGATATAGGTTATACATCTCTTTCTATTCGGACTCCTCAGAAAGTGAAGTTCAAATAGAAAGAGATGTATAGCCATAACTACAAGCAGTCTTAAAGCGCAAGCGGTCTTGTAGCAAAGCGGTCCTAAAGCGACAGCGGTCTGATATCTAAAAAAGCGGTCTAAAATAAACCCCCATTCACACCTCAATTAGTAATATCTTTCTTAATTTCGTACGAACGATCTGTCGTTTTCCATCGTTAATTTACTAAACATCATACTGAATTTGGAACACTTGAGTCAACATGTTGAGAGTTTGATTTTTTCGAGCGAACAACCGATTAGTCCTGCTGAGATTAAAAGCGTATTGGACAGCGCCCACACAAAAGAAAAAGGGAAGAAAAATGCGAAGGGCAAAATAAAAGTAAAAGCTATTATTAAAGTTGTTGAGGAATTAAAAGAGCGATATACCGCAGAAGAATACTCCTTCGAAATTGTAGAAATAGATGGTGGCTACCAGTTTCTTTCCAAGCCTGCTTATTTCGATTCTGTTGCTGCTTACTTAAAATATACGACCAAGAAACGTCTTTCAAAAGCTGCATTGGAAACGCTTTCGATCATAGCCTATAAACAACCTGTTACTAAAATTGAAGCAGAAAAAATTCGTGGGGTCAGTTGTGATTATAGTATCCAAAAATTACTGGAAAAAGAACTCATTGAAATAGCAGGTAGAAGTGATGGACCTGGCCGAGCATTACTCTATGGTACCAGCGGGAAATTCATGGATTATTTTGGACTGAAAGATTTAAACGATCTGCCAAAGTTGAAAGATTTTACAACTACCGAAAACACTATTGGTGAAGTAGCTCCGATTGAAGAATCAATGGCAATTGCAGAAAATGGAAATATTGAAGAAGTTGATCTTGTTGATAATGACGTACCAGGTAATGAGACTGTTGACAATGGAACTGATAATAACGAAATTACACCTTCTATGGATCACGGAGATAATGTTGTAGAAGGAGAAGCAAAAAATATAGAAATAGTTGAACATATCAATCCGGAGGAATTTGTGGAAGGAAATGGATTGGTCATCAATGAAATGGTAGAAGATGCTTCAGAAGCTCGAATTCTACCCGAGGGAGTGGTCGAGATTATCAATGAAAGTGATTTGGAAGAAATTGAATCGCCACAACCAGTGCCAGAAAGTGATAGTGAAAAGTTTGAAATTTTGCCTCAACAAAGATTTGACGGCGAAGAAGAATAAAAAACATAACTGAAAATTATATTGGATAAGCCTTTAGTAAATCGAGTAGCAAGTAGTGGACTAATCACTATCAATTTGGAAGATCATTTTCCGAAAACAGCTCTTGTCGCTTTTGATATAAAGAATTACTTATTCAAGGAATTAATTTTAAAAGAAAAAGATTTTCGAGAAGCATTGAAAGCTCATGATTGGGAATCTTATTCTGGAAAAATTCTAACCGTTTTTTGCTCGACAGATGCAATTATACCGGTATGGGCCTACATGTTGGTTTCCTCCTATGGACAACCATATGCGGAAGAAGTATTTCATGGAAATGAAGAACAATATTTAAAATCAGTTTACAAGCATATTGTTGACGAAATGGACGGTGCTCAATATCAAGATAAAAGAGTAGTTATTAAAGGATGTAGCAATAAACCGGTTCCTGCTTCTGCTTACGTCGATCTAACCTCAAAACTTCGCCCTTTTGCACAAAGCGTGATGTACGGAGAACCTTGTTCAACAGTCCCAATTTTCAAGCGACCAAGAAAAGTAAATAAATAACTCCTCTTTACCGCGAAACTTTATGCAAACTGAAATCTAAAATTGCAGACTTCTATGAGAAAAATTTATCGATATCTTCTTTGGAAATACTCGTCGTAGCAACACTTTGATTGCGCCTGCCTGCCGTAGCGGCACGCAAAGTCAGGCTTTCCGTCTTGATCTCAATAAATTTTCCTTCCATATAAGCACTAAACTTTCAGAGTACAATTTGCATCTTTCCCAAAACGTTTTTTATCTGTGAACTTCACAGAACTGTTAATATTTTATGTATTAAGTTTTTCCTTAATGTGTGGCATGGATTTTTCTGTATATAAATCTGTATTTAAAAAGTGAAAATTATGATGACCAAGGACACTAAACTCTATAGCGGCGTTTTATTCGCTGGATTGTTGTCATTTGCGATGTTTGCATCTTATTCTTATTCAGACAAAGATGCAGTAGTCAACAATCCCAAAAAAACGACTATCACCAATTCTCCAGTTTCAGGAGATCTTCCTCAGATTATCAAGGCGCCGAATCTTAACAAATCATTTTCATTTGCCAATGAAGCAGTCCCAATGGATAATTTTGATGTCCGAGAAAGACTGGATTTTGAATTGCTTAAAAATTCATACTATCACTCTAGCACAATTGTGGCCATCAAAAGAGCAAAGCGGTATTTCCCAATTATAGAAAAAATCCTTGCTGAAAATGGAGTACCCGATGATTTTAAATATTTAGCAATTGCAGAAAGTAATTTGAGTAATGCAATCTCTCCTGCTGGTGCAAAAGGGGTTTGGCAATTTATGCCGAAGACCGCTCAGGCTTACGGTTTATTTGTTTCAAAAGAAATTGATGAACGTTATCATTTAGAAAAATCAACAAGAGCTGCTTGTAAATATTTGAAAGAATATAAAGAACGTTTTGGTACTTGGACAAAAGCTGCAGCTGCCTATAACATGGGAGGCACTCGTTTGTCAAGAGACATCCGAAGTCAAAAAGCAAATTCCTATTATGACTTAAATTTGAATTCTGAAACTTCAAGATACGTATTCAGAATTATTGCAATAAAAGAAATAGTTTCCAATCCAAGTGCATTTGGTTTTCAAATTGAAGAGCATGAAAAATATCCACCTATGGATGATTACATCAATATTGTGGTAGACAATACTGTTGAAAGTTGGGCAGATTTCGCTCAGAAAAATGGTGTTTCTTATCGTATGCTGAAGGTTTGGAATCCTTGGTTAATCAACACTAAATTAACAAATAATAGCCGTAAAGAGTTTTTGATAAAGATTCCTAAGAATAAGTTTTGATAAACTTTTTTAATTTATAATTTATAATATTTTTCGAATGGGATTCCGATTGTTATCGGAATCCCATTCGAATTTATAATATGATCTTGTTACGTGTTCGTACGTGAAAAAAGCGGCTTGGATATTTCGGGATTATTTTGCTCGCATTGGGAATAATATCCAGTATTAAATAACCAAAAAAGAGAGAAAAAGTAAATCTAATACAAATTGTAGTCTATAATTACGGTTATCTTTGAGAAAAATTTCCCGATATCTTCGTTAGAAAGCCCTGTCTGCTTGGCGCAGTCAGGCAGGCTCGCCGTAACTAAGGCTATGTCTACGTTTTCTGCCTTGA
>CALFWW010000022.1 GCA_937928575.1 uncultured Saprospiraceae bacterium
TTGGGAATCGGAAAAATCGTGGAATGAAACTCGTTTTGATATACCGTATATCTTTTCAAATAGGATTGCATAAAATTAAATTTAGCACTGAGTGCTGGTAATAATTTGTTCAGTCTATTTTGTCCAGGAACCAGATTGAAAAACATACTGCAATACTCATAATTAGTGCTAATTGGTTTAATCTGCTTTAGTAATGATTCGTAAAATTCTAATGAACTAATGATTGCTGTTTCCTCTTGAAGAACAGGAATAAAAAATACGTTGACACTTTTAAGAAAAGGCACGATATTTTCTTGATCCATTGTTCCTTTTATATCAAAAAAAATATAGTCATAATCTGCTCTATCTATTTTAGATAGAGCCAGTTCGATAGAACTTAAATCGGTGGGAATAATAGGATAAGGAGTTTGGTTTGCATATACCCTATCATATGCTTGTTTTAAATGAATGCTGTTTTTAATAACTTTTAATTCCCGTTGTCTCTTTTTTGCAATTGTATGTTGTGGGAAATCGCAATCAATAACAGCAATTTTAAAATCAAAATGAAAGTGAAAAATGTTGGCTAGTAAAGTTGTAACATTAGACTTGCCAACCCCGCCCTTTTGATTAAGGATAGAAATTATTTTACTCATAGTAAATTACTTTGTACGCACCACTAATTCACTTTAAATTGAATATCGTAGCACTAGTGTAATTATTTAAGTAATTAATCATGACTAGCAAACCACAATACATTTCCTTTCAAAGCATTCTTACTTTAAGCGTATCGAATCAATTTATCGGTTACTGCTTCTCTTGAGTATGGGAGCATCCTGTTGGTGCTGTTGTTAAAGGGTTTCGAACCACTGTACATACTTGGCCTTTTTTGGCCGTCGTGCCAATCGGGGTTTTTAAACTAGTACTCATTTATAACGGAATTTACGTTGAGGCAAAATTGCCCTACCCTACCCTATAATGCTGACAAGTTGTGAGTTTTTGCCATACACATTAAAAAAAATTAAAATTTCACGGGATGTTGCCATAGAAAGGTAAGACAGGCATTGATCGATTTAATGGGGAATATTAGTTCATTCAAATAATTATCATCCGCTAAGTTCCAATCCTTAGTAAACCACTTTTTTGCTATGACCCTTTCAGTTGTGCGGTTGTCTATTTCACCTCTGTAATAAGCAGCTGTAATGGTATCAGACGGGATTGGAAATTTTCCATAAAAAGCAAATTCAAAATCTGATGATGACTTATACCATCGAGCAAATTTATCTCTGGAAAATACTAGCATCAGTGATTCATTCCCAATGTCTGTATATCTAAAAGCTGTTGCGGTAAGACTTGTAAGAAATTTTTCTGAAAGTGATGATATTAATTCTTTTGAGAAATTTTTCCCTTTGCATTCTTCTTCAAATAGTAGTTTCGGCATTAAAAGTTCAGATGCAAATGTATTTGCTTCAACTTCATACTTTGAAGATCCATTGTGCCATTCATGCAACATCTTATCATCGCAGTTAAAGTTTGGTACATCTTTGTGCATTAGCCAGTGTCCAAGTTCATGTGCGATAATAAAACGCTTCTGCGGTTGATAGTTTACATCACTATTAATGGTAATAATTCCACGTTTACCATTACGAATCATATTACCCAAGCAATTTGACAATTTTCGTTCCTGATAAAATACATTTTCAAAACCAAGAATTGCCTCAAAAGGCATTTCTTTTGGGTCTTCGATAAAATATTTATCTATTATTTTTTTTGCTTCTGAAATTGCAATGCGTTTGTTAGCCATCACTTTCATCTGCGTATTTAGTATCTAAGTAGTTTAAAAAATTTGCGTTCTCTATGAGTTTTTGAAGTTCTTCTTCATCTAAATTTTCAACATCTAATTTTCTAAAGTTTACCTTTAATTGTAATTGGGTCAATTCTTCACGAATTTTGTCAGGATTAATTTTAAAGCTTTGCAAAAATTCTTTCATCTTTTCTTTGTACCATTTTTGCTTACTCGCTCCTTTTTCTAACATTAAATTCGCTTGTAATTGTTTAATATACTTAATATTTTCAGCAACCAGATCTTCGTGATTTATTTCTTGTTCTTCTAAATATTCTTTTGCGTCATTTGCGTCCTTTGAAACTGAATTTTCGATTGCTTCAAATAAATTTTCTAACTTTTCTTTTTTTCGATTTTTTGACATGATAGATTTTTGGTTTACTTTTTTATCTTTTATCCATGTTTAGTGTTTTGTGGGTAACTCTTCTTATGCGCTTCATGGCATTTCCTACGATATTTGGTTCAAGTTCAAGTATCTCCATTATTTCTCTTGGCCTCATTCCAGCAACCTGAGCATTAAATATTAAAACTAATGGGACATTGGGGTCATTGTCCAATTTTTCAATAGCAACTTTTATTGCGACTTTCATCTCATTTGCTATCAAAATTAAATCTGTGGTTGGTAAATTTGATATAATTGCTGTTGAATTTAACTCCTCTAGTTTTTGCAATGGTGTGGATGAAGAAGTTTTGTTCTCTAGACTTTTTATATCATTAGAAACTATACTACTGGTAATTCCTTTTAGAAAATTTAAAAATTCTGGGTACTTAGATTTATTCCATTTTCGCTCTCCAGTCAATGCAAGTCTTATAGCCTCTTGGACATAATCGCATGATTCTTTTCCTTTTATTGTTCCTTCATGCTGATGACCCCACTTGAGATGCCGCAAACGAGCATAAGTATATGCAATTAATTTTACGTTTAACTCCTCTAGATTTTCCTTTTGCAAGCGATTATATACTTCTAAGTTCATACTTTCTTATTTAATACTCAATCATTCAAATTTTTCTTTATTAATACTTCAGTTTTGTAGGAATCTATAACCAACACATATTTGTTTGTCAGACCTATGCAAACTTAGCTTGTAACAACGTACCTACAATACCAGATGTTAACGAATGGTTTGGTCATATTCTGACACTAACAATAGTTGGGCTACTATTTAAGAAAGCTTCTCAATGGTATAATATAGCTAGTTAAATTATAGTTTTTAAATCCGTTTAAGCGCCTCGCTATCACTCAATATCGATCTCAACTTGTTTGTCTTCATAGTCAGGACTTCCAATCTTTCTTCCCTATTAAATCCCATTTCAATAATTCCGAATTTAGTACTTCACAATGGCTCAGCACTATAAGATCAAGTTGCAAGGTAGAATCACGGATGTTTCCCTTTCGCTTCTGATAAAGTAAAGCTGAAAAACTGAACTGATCCAGTAGCAGAGCTTGAGGGCGATAACAGCATGGGCGGAAGTACCTCCTCCAGATCTACCTCGACTGGACTTCATACCTATTGCATTGGTCATTTCAACCTATTTGATTGGGCTGATCGCTACCCTGTTCTTGCTTCGCATTTTTCTAAACGTGTCCATTTGGTCACGTTTAAAATTCTCATTATGTATTAACTAACTGAGGATAACGAACCGTGACTCGTCACTCGATTTCTTCGCAATGTCAGTAAGAGAGAGATAGTCTTGTTCGTCTTGCTGATGAACGTGGATGGTTTTAAATGAATACTGTTTTCAATAACTTTTAATTCCCGTTGTCTCTTTTTTGCAATTGTATGTTGTGGGAAATCGCAATCAATAACAGCAATTTTAAAATCAAAATGAAAGTGAAAAATGTTGGCTAATAAAGTTGTAACATTAGACTTGCCAACCCCACCCTTTTGATTAAGAATAGAAATTATTTTACTCATAGTAAATTACTTTGTACGCACCACTAATTCACTTTAAATTGAATATCGTAGTACTAGTGTAATTATTTAAGTAATTAATCATGACTAGCAAACCACAATACATTTCTCTTCAAAGCATTGATTCTTCGATCAACCGGATTAGGGGATGTACAATTTCACTTTCAGGACTATGTTGTAGTAACTCTTTGAGGTA
>CALFWW010000023.1 GCA_937928575.1 uncultured Saprospiraceae bacterium
CATGCAGAAATCACATAATCTCAAACGCGCTCTTCACGCACCAACGATAATATTTTAAATTTTTAATTCTCCTCCAACATTCATTCAAATAAAATCAAGTATTCTTATTGAAGGAGAAAATTATTTTAAATTATCTAATAAGCCCACCAACCAATTTTACCAACTCCGTTTCCGTATTTTTCAGATTAAAAATTGCATTGAGTTTCGCCTGAGAGGCATTGATGTATGCGAGTTGAATGGTCCGATATTCGAAAGAGTTGATTTGACCAGCTTTAAAACGTTCTGTTGAAATTTCAAGATTTTTCTTAGCATTCTCGATAAGCTTATCGCTGATATTCAACAATCGTCTTTGATTTTCATAATCTTCATAAATATTTCTCAATTGCATTTTTAGCGAACGCTTGGCATCTTCAATTGACAACGCTGAAATCATCTCTTCCATTTCAGCATTTTGAATAGAACGGGTACGAGTACCGCCATCAAATAAATTATAGGTGCCTCGGAAATTGACATAGAGATCTGCACTCTTTCCCCAAGCTGCATCCCGTTTATTACCCATTTGATCTTCGCTGAAAAGTTTCGCCATACTACCAGACAAATTCAGTCCACCGTTTACACTAATTCTAGGATATCGATTGCTCTTTGCCAACTTTGCATTGATAGATGCCAATTCTCTACCAACCAATAGAGCTTGAATGTCCTTATTTTCGGACAACATTTTATTCTCTAACTCTTCATACACGTACACATTTGCTACATCTGCTAATTCGTCCGTTAAGGTGAATTCTTTGTCAAAAACCCGTTCACCCATTGCCAATAATAAGTTTCTTTTTGCACTCGATAGAGAGTATTCTTGAATAATTAAATTGGTAGAGTCGCTCAAAAATGCATCCTCCGTTTGTAAAATATCATAAGAACTAGCTTGCCCATATTCTTGTCTTATTTTTTGAAAACGGACTCGATCCTCTGAAATTTCCAGCACGTCTTCAAAAACTTCCAATTGCTTTTGTTGAATCAAAGTATTGTAGTAAGCATTGATAATTTGCTGAATCGCATCTTCAATAACTAATTTAGAATTGCTGTTGGTTTGTTTCTCTAGCTCTTCTAATCTTTTCTTGTTGATATCGACTTTAAAGCCATCAAAAAGAATCCAACCTGCATCAATATTGGCGGTGATGTCCCCGTTGTACAGCTCTCCATTTATGAATCCGATAGGGTTGTCAAGAGTCGCAATTCTATTGTTGTAAAATGCGTTTAAATTTACTTCTGGATATTTTCCAGTCGCTCCCCAATCATTATTATTTGTTGCAATTTCAATTTGCTTTTCTGCAATTTGTATCTGGAAATTATTGCGAAGCCCAATCTCAATTGCTTGTTCCAAAGACAAATCCTGTTGGCCATATATTGGTTGGGAAATCAATCCTACCATGAAAATAGGAAGGATAAAAAATAGTTTGTCTATACTCATTAAATATTTAGTTTGCTGCACCATTAATATTCGCGTCTTCAGCCAGTGCACTTGCATTAAAATAGAAAGATCTTGAGGTAAATACTAAAATTAACTGTAAATGTGATTAACCGCAAAAAAATGAATACAGAAATGCGAAATGACGGTTTTTGTTCGTTTAGAATTTATATTACAATTAAGTATAATATATTGCTATTTTTACGTTAATAACCAAAAAATCAAAAGTTTATGAACAAAACGATTGTATTTCTAATTGCCGTTTTGAGCATAGCATTCTCCTCACAGATTTCTGCTCAAGAATCGAATGCTTCGTATTACACGATCCAGTTAGGTGTTTTTGATAACCCAAAAATCGAAGACTTTGTTAGTTTAGATCGCCATGGATTTGTCTATGCCATGGATGAAAATCAGCCTTTAAAACGAGTTTTTCTTGGAGGTTTTGACGATAAAAAACCGGCGGTCAAAATCCTCTCAAAAGTTAAGGATATGGGATATAAAGATGCCTTTATCATTGAAAACAAAGAAGAGAACGGTGCAGCTGTTTTTTTGGTCCAATTAGCCAGTCATCGTATGGCTGGGCAAATCGATTGGAGTAATTTGTTGAAAGCAAGACCCCTTTTCTCTTTTGTTGAAAAAGGAAATATAAAAATTGGCGGGGGTCAATATGCTGATTTTTCTCGGGCAAAAGAAGATGTGGATTATGTCAAAAGCTTGGGATTCAAGGATGCATTTGTCAAAAAAATAAATACTGCCAGATTACATAAAGTTACTTCATTTGAAATGGAGGATGCGCAAGTAGAAGTACCAATCGGTGTCATCGTTTACGAAGCCGCTCCTACAAATGAAGTGCTGGTTGCTAAAGGTCAAAGTGATATACCTCAAGCATATGGTGAAACTTCGAAAGAACGCTTGATGCCAAAATCTGTCTCAATCCCCAATATCCGTGCTAAAGTAAGAAGAAATTCAGTTGCTGAATTACAAAAAGTCTTGAAAGAACAAAATGTGTATGTCAATGCACCGGATGGTTATTACGGACCTGCTACCTCAAATGCGATTCATGAAATAACTGCTTCAAATCCTTCTTTTAAAAAATATCAACTATTGAGTTCATTATCAGCAAGAGGAGCATCGAAAGAAGTTTCCGCATTACAAGCTGCCATTAATACGTTGCCATTCCAATCTGAAAAAGCAGTGTTGGATTTAGAAAATTCTGATGACCCCGTTGCGAAAGTTTATAAGGCATATCATCTTTTCGTCAAAGGAGAGAAATCACAAGTAAATGATTTGATGAATGAAGCTATTAAGGAAACCTTCTTAGAGAAAAAATTGAATAAGAATGTTGCACCTTTTGATTTTAATGCTTCTTACGCATACAATTCTTTGGATCAATTAATCCTTCACTTGCGATATGTCCAAGGTGCTCAACATAATATAGCCGCTCCTTGCTGGTTATTCCAAAAACATCCTGAGGAGGCTATCAAAGCATTTGAACCATTTGAATTTATGACCCCTCAAGAATATGAAGTGGAAGATTGCGGCAACTTCATGGATTGGGAATCTATCAAATTACTAAAATCTATTGCAGCAGACCTCGATCCAAATGAAGCAAATAAGAATGAAGAAGTTGCTAAAAAATATAGCAATAAAAGAGCGCGTCATTATTTAGCTCCAAGGCCTTTGACGGTGGAACAAACAGCTGCTGTCAAAATCTGGAATGAAGAATTATGGAATGGTTTAAATGATTGGGCGAATAGAGATCAGGTACACCGTAAGTTTATTGTGCCATTAAAAGTAGCATATTTCCAATCACAGGTTTTATTGGAAGATTATTTCTTAAATCGAGGCTTAAATGAAAGAGAATCGACAGCATTGGCTTTGAGTACGCTACAAACAATTGTTGCTCAACACTTAGATGCTTATCTGTAGCAAAATGACACCAAAAAGTAAAAGCCATTCCGAAATTTCGGAATGGCTTTTTTATTGATACTTTAACTATACTTATATAATTTGAAAACCATAGCAGTATTGATTAAACCGAAACAGTTTTCCCATCAATCGGAAGTAGATTGTTGATAATGGCATGCTGCACTTCCAACACTTGATTGGAAACCCCTTTTCGCTTTCGTTCGATAATGGTTAAATCAATATCTCGATGTTTTGCATTCACTTCAAATTCATCAATAATTTCAATCACATCAAAATCAATATTGATTGACTTGGAACCATCAATGATCACCTTGGCTCCATCAGGAATTTGGCTTAATGTACGCTGAATACTTGCTTTGTTAATGAAAGTTACATCTTCAGCAAGCTCCAATCTAATCACACCGTCCTTTAAGTGCTCATCCTTTTCAAACAAGAATGGTTTTTTGTAGTTATTATAAAGTACATAGAAGATAGCTACTGCAAGTCCCATCCCAATTCCCATCAATAAATCTGTGAAAACAATTCCCAATATCGTTACCATAAAAGGAACGAAATGCGTTTGTCCCAAACTATACATCTGCTTGAACAATACCGGCTTTGCTAATTTGTATCCAACTAAGAATAAAATCGCCGCCAAACTAGCCAAGGGAATTAAATTTAGTAAAAATGGAATCGTCATTGCAGAAAATAACAATATAATACCGTGAAATATAGCAGCCATTTTGGTACGACCACCTGATTGAATATTGGTTGAACTTCTGACAATTACTTGCGTGATTGGAAGGCCACCGATCAAACCTGATACTACATTTGCTACTCCTTGTGCTTTTAATTCTTGATTGGCAGGAGAAACTCTTTTGAAAGGATCTAATTTGTCCGTTGCTTCCAAACAAAGTAGTGTTTCCAAACTCGCAACAACCGCTAATGTCATTCCTGTGATCCATACGGCAGGATTTGAAATGCTGGTAAAATCAGGAAATGTAAATTGATTGAAAAATCCACCAATACTTTCAGGCACTGGTATCTTAACAACCTGCTCAGCTGTTAGTGCTAAACCAGGAATGTTTTGGAAGATAAGGTTCAAAATAATTCCTAAAGCCACTACTACAAGTGGACCTTGAACTAGTTGAAACAACCTGATTTTTTTCATAAATTTTTGTTCCCACAGAATAAGTACCAAAAGAGATAACACTGTAATTGTAATCGCACCGAAACTTATTGCCTCAAACATATAGTACAACTCTGAGAATGTGTTATGCCCATCTGGTTGAGCAAAGGATAAACTCCCTTCGTAGTCCTTGTCATAGCCAAATGCGTGTGGAATTTGTTTCAAAATAATGATAATACCAATACCGGATAGCATCCCCTTGATAACTGATGATGGAAAATAATAGCCAATAATTCCCGCTTTTGCAAAACCGAGAAGTAGTTGAAAAACACCACCAATTACAACTGCCATCAAGAAAATCTCGAAAGCACCTAATTCTTGGATAGCAGTAAGTACAATCACAGCAAGACCAGCTGCCGGACCACTAACGCCCAATTGAGATCCACTCAATACACCTGCAATGATTCCACCTACAATTCCTGCTATGATACCAGAAAATAATGGCGCTCCTGATGCCAATGCAATACCTAAACACAAAGGCACTGCAACTAAGAATACGATCAAAGATGCTGGTAGATCGTATTTTAAATTTTGAAAAATTCCGTTTTTCTCTGGATTCATATTAATTACACTTTTGTTATCAGACATAAGATCTTAGGGACAAGTCATTACAACTTATCCACTTAATCAACTGATTAATTATTAAATAAAGGATTTTTGGCAGATTTTATTGAAAAAATACAATTTGCCACAACAAACATACAAACTACCATCAATAATAGCAATACTATTATTGATAAGAATGAGACTTTAACATAAAAAAGTACTATCTTGTTCATGCAAAGACTAACTATTTGAAAAAAAATTCCCGAAATGTCAATTGCTATAAAAATCACCTTAAACGAAAAGCTCTATCTAAGAGATCCACAAGAAACTTCGTTAGGTAAGAATATCATAAAAGAAAGCATTATCCTGATTGATGAAATCGGATTTGAAGCTTTTAACTTTAAGAAGCTGGCAAAAGCAATGGGGTCGACGGAGGCTTCTGTCTATCGATATTTCGAAAACAAACACTTCCTACTGATTTACTTGGTGTCTTGGTATTGGGAATGGGTGAGTTATCTGATTGATATCCACGTTATGAATGTGAAAGAGGCTAAAAAGCGCTTAAAAATAATCATTGAAACTTTAACCTATGCTTCCAAAGACAACCCTTCCATTGAATATGTCAATGAAAGTATATTGCATCGATTGATTATTGCAGAAGGAATGAAAGCGTATCATACCAAACAAGTAGATAAAGAAAATACGGAAGGCTTCTTCATCAATTACAAATCGCTTTGTGACAAGATTGCAGATGTCATTTTGGAGATCAATCCCAAATTTCCTTACCCACACACATTGGCCAGCAATTTATTTGAAATGGCGAATAATCACATTTATTTTGCACAACACTTACCAAGATTGACGGACGTGAAGGTGAAAGGGGAAGATTATCAAGAAGTAGAAGAAATGCTTGAATATTACGCGTTTAAATTGTTGAAAAAGTAAGATCAATAACTAGGTCAAAATTCTATATTTGAAGAATCTTTTACCCCTCCAATTCATAAAATAGTAAGTGATCATCAATATTTAAGAAGATGTGATAGCGATTGGTTTCTTCATCAAAATATCCATGTAAATCTTGGATATAACCAAAACCATATTCGGCATCACAGTTTGCATAAGGACTAGCATAAGATAACAATAAATTTCCTGATGCAACATCACTGACTGTAAATTCCCTACCAACACAAAACAACCTTTCATTTACAACTATAAAACGTTGAATATGGTCACCCAAGTTACTTGACCAAACAACCTGTCCAGTATCGCCATCTCTACGTTCGATGTTACCACCAGTTCTTATAATTACATCGTTATTATAAAGTGATAACAATTGTCGGAGAATCCCATATCCAGCAGTCGCCCATTTTGCGATTCCAGTATTTAAATCTATACAAGAAACAGAGTCTTGAGTAGCCATAAAAACAACATCATTGTTGATGATGGTATTGCCACCTGTTATATGATGTTTTAATGGAACAATGTATTCCCAACTATTTTGACTAACATTGAATACAGAAAAAAAGTTTTTAAAAGGAGTTCCGAATGGTTCGTTGTCGTGAAAGCGAACAGCTAACATTACATTTCCTTGTTCATTTTCAAATGCATTTATTGACATAACCCTTCCCAAACTTGTTGAACTTCCAATTGCATCATAAGGCGGAACAACTAACACTTCCGGAATGGCAGGGTCTAACACATTCCCTTTGACGATTGCCGAACTTTTTAATTGCGTAGCTTCATCAATAAATTCTCTCTTTGAATAATATGTATAGTCTAATCCAGAGATTCCGGAGTCGTCACAGTCCGTACGTTCTTCATCAAAAACAATGGAACCATCTTGTGTATTAATAGCAAATTCTAGATGTGCATTTCTATAAAATAAAATATTATCGTGGTAATGATTATTAACTAGGGCACCAGCACTTTCTTCGTACCATGTCTCCGCTTGCCATAATTCTGATTGCGTCGGGATATGATATTTAATTAATTGCTCTTCACCTCCATCTATCTTAGACGAAAACAAAATACTTTTCTGTTCTGGAAACACCATTTTTAAATTAGTATCCAATCTTCTGTCAACAAATCCTTCCTCAAATTCGATTTCAGAAATATCTAAATCTTCACAAGTTTCCGGAATAATTTCATCTGGTTCTGACTTGCAAGAAAACACCAAAAGCATAATCAAAATGCACAACCCTATTTGGGTACCAAATAATTTATAGTTTAATGAACTCATGATCTCTAATTTAGAATATCCAAAATACATTGTTATATATGCTAAGTAAGTAACAACTAAAATAAGATTTTATTGGGTCAAGTTTACAAAATAACTTAAGTGATATACGATTACTTTCTTTTTGAAAATATAGTCGTATCTTAAAACTTTTATTGAATAAATCACAATCATGTCTGAAATAACAAAGCCGATAGGTCAAATCCCAGCAATCACGAGTAAAGAAGAAATCGTAAAAATGGGAAAAGCACATGCTGCAGAAATCATCAATGGCGACCAATACGATCTTATCAAAAGCTATGTAGATGTAAGAAGATACGAACTCTATCTCAAAACTTTGATCGATGAATTGAAAGACGAAACCGTCAAGAAATTTAAAGAATCTGGTGACAAAGATTTTGAAATTGGAACGTCAAAAGCGACGGTCACTAAAAGAAGAAAATTCGACTTTTCAAAAGATACTTACTGGAAAGAATTAGATGCGCATACCAAACAAGTTTCTGACAAACAAAAGTCATTGGAAAAGATGATGAAGGATATGACTGAAGGAAGTGTCAAGGAATTTGTTGATGATTCAACCGGAGAAGTAAAAATGATTCAGGCACCTAGTGTTGAATTTACAGAGTCGTTGATGGTGAAAATTACTTAAAGTTATTACCCTTTAAAGGGCTGCCCAGATTCTAATTAAAAATTGATTTTTTTTAAAAACTGATTTCTATTTATTTTTTCTAAGCCCTTTTAATGATTGATATGACTAATCATTACTCATTACTCATAAAACTGAATCGCAATCCCCTCATACTGATAAGCAATATATTTTCCTCCCATATTTAAATCCATATATCCACCGTTAATAAGGGTTAGGAGATTTACCCCAATTGCAAATCCATTGACCGCACTTCGCTCCACTTCTGTCCAGTTCTTAAAGATGATCGCATCGGCATTAAACTTACTTGCTTCTTGTTGCATCTTCTCAATCATTTTTTCATCAAAGGAATTTTGATCTCCAGTGACTGTCAATTTCGCAATTACTTTATAGTCTTTTTTAAATAATTTTTCATCGTCATACACCGGTATTTGCGCCCAACCATCGACTGGTTTTTTATTTACAAATGCAGCACTCGTATGGATTGGTTTGGACTTGGCAATGGTATTGTAACCAACACAACCGTTGAATAAATAAATTATTAACAATAAAAAGACGTAAGTGTTAATTGAGGATTTAGACATGACAAATTACTTTATATTGAAAATCGTTTTATCAAATTAAGTAATTGTTGCTGTAATGTTATGCTGATGCTATCTTTTAACGAAATTTTAAACATTATGGGTTTTGAATTTTTGACGAGGTAATCGATTTGAACACTTTTCTTTGTTCGTAACCTATGACCCCAAAGTGGGTCAAGCATATAACTTGAGGCATCGCCCCAAGTATTTAACGAATTTTCGTCCAGCCCTGTATGGGCGTAGTAGCAAGAAATATAATTTATCAAAAAAATAAACACCTTACCTTTTAAGGATCTTAACGAAATCTTTATAAGAATCTACCGAACCGCAAACTCCATCCGTATCACCGTATCAATAAACTCAGGAGAAGGTACACGAGGCCTTTCCAACACTACTTCTACAGTAAATGTTTCTGCCACTAAAAAATCTCGGACATTGACTAAGGTAGGAATCAAATCCAATTGACTTCCAGTATTCGCAGGAATATTATCTCGATAAAAAATTTCTTTATAAGCATCCGGATTATCCGTATACATTCTCACAGAAACATTGAATAGCCAATCATATTCCGAATTCAAAACGGATGTCAATCTGCAAGATTCAGGGTTAATCGTCACCACTTCTTCATCCGTTATGTTGTTCGCATTGAAAAAGTTGGTCTTGTTGGTCGAGATATCGGACAATACAAAATAATGTGTATCAACTGTATTCAATCCAGCTGGAATTTCAAATGTCTCTTGATAAGGCATTGAAAATAATACCGGTTCATCTTTCGTACAATTTGATAAAAGAAAAATCAAACTGAAAAAATATAGAAATCTATGCATCACTTGATGATTTTTTAAGTTAAACGAGTATTCATTCTTTTTATTAGCTAGAATGATAGAATAACCAAATTTATATTTATTTTAGTAAAACCAGACCAAAAGCTACTTAAAAACAATTAACCTACCTTAGATATGGGCGAGCAGAAAGTATCCCTACTCAAAGACAAAAAACAAATGCACCGGTTCGTAAAACATTTATTGATGGATGTACGAGCGCTGGAATATATGATTGCCAACGATTGGTTTGAGAAAGGAGTCACCAGAATCGGTGCCGAACAAGAAATGTGCATGGTTTATAAAGATACCTATAAACCAGCCGCGATTGCTACTGAAGTGTTGAAGAAAATGAAATCCTATGATTTTGTGGAAACGGAATTGGCCAGATTCAACTTGGAAACCAATCAGACTCCTCTCAAATTAAGCGGTAATTGTTTCAGTAAAATGGAAGCGGAAATTACCACCAATCTCAAAAAGATAAGAGCCAAACTAAAACAATTTGATGCCAACATTATTTTGTGCGGAATACTTCCAACACTCCGCAAGTTTGATCTGGAAATGCACAATTTGACTCCAAAAAAGAGATATGCAGCATTGATGGAAGCTATCAATTCTCAATTGGTCGGAAGTCATTATGAATTAAAATTACGGGGAATTGATGAGTTACATATCAAACACGACTCTCCATTGTTAGAAGCTTGCAACACAAGTTTTCAAGTACACTTACAAATTCATCCAAATGATTTTGTGAAAATGTATAACATATCGCAGACGTTGGCCGCTCCCATTATGGCGATCGCTGCCAATTCACCAATTGTATTTGGAAAAAGATTGTGGCACGAATCCAGAATTGCATTATTCCAACAATCCTTAGACACCCGCACCAGCAGCCACCATTTACGCGAGAGAAGTCCGCGGGTCAATTTTGGAAGAGACTGGCTACATGATTCTATTTTGGAAATTTACAAAGAAGATATCGCACGCTTTAGAGTATTGATCAGTGGAGATGTGGAGGAGAATTCTATGGAGCTGATTAATAAAAATAAAGTTCCTAAACTTCGGGCGTTGCAAGTGCACAACTCAACCGTATATAGATGGAATCGACCATGCTATGGAATCAGTGAAAATGGACAACCACATTTGAGAATTGAAAACAGAGTGTTGCCGTCTGGACCAACGGTTGTAGATGAGATGGCGAATGCTGCTTTCTGGATTGGTTGCATGATCGGGATGGCTGACAAAGTAGAGGATATCAGAACCATGGTTTCATTTGAGGATGTTCGTGATAATTTTGGAAAGGCAGCACAATTTGGGATTGACTCAAAATTCACTTGGTTCAATGATCAAAAAATTACCGCTTGTGATTTGGTCAAAAAACAATTGATACCTATTGCAAGAAAAGGGCTTGTCAAAATGAAGGTTAAGAAAAAAGATATTGATAGATATTTGGGCATTATCAAAGGTCGAGCAGACAAACATATGAATGGTGCTCGTTGGGCACTTCGAGCTTATACCAAATTGACTAAAGAAACAAATTCAGATGAAGCCTTGACCGCAATCACTGCCTCCATTATCAAACAACAAAAGGACAACACACCTGTCCATCTCTGGAAGATGCCTTCTCTAAAAGATTTAGCAGAATATAAACCAGCTAATTTAAAAGTAGAAGAATTTATGTCTACTGATCTATTCACCGTCCAAAAAGATGACATCATTGAGTTGGTGGCAGATTTGATGGAATGGAAAAAATTACGTTTCACTCCTGTCGAAAATAAAAAAGGAGACTTGGTTGGATTAATCTCTTCTAGAAAATTAGTACGCCATTTCAAAAGGCAAAATGATAACGGTAAAGTCAATTACACGGCCGAAGATATCATGATTAAAAATCCTAAAACAATAGGTCCACAAGCAAACATTAAACAAGCCATGGAGAAAATGAAGAAAAATAAAGTGGCTTGCTTACCAGTTGTTCAAGGAAAAGAATTGATTGGCTTGATAACCGAAATGGATTTCCTTAGAATTTCTAATCGATTATTGGAACGGTTGTGACTCAATGCTTTCGCCAACTGTTGCATGTTCAATAGTATTTCAGCGTCATCCTGAATGCGTTGTATGGCGGCAAAACCAGAATGATCGCTAATCAAAGTGATTTTTAACCCATTGATATAAAAGCAATAGGCATGACCAAATCGAATCGACCACTCAGATATCATTCAATAATAGCGACCTCCTTTCTCTAAAAACCTCAATTCCTAAATCTTTTTCCGCTACTCTACGTTTAATTATGGATATAAAAGCTCAAAAAAGGTTCAAAAAACACCCATTTTGAAGCTTTTCTGTGTTTATATGTCTATAAAACATTATTTTTGAGCACTTTTTAATCAAATTTATACGACTTCTATGATACATGATGTAAAAATGATCAAGGCACATTATGAAAGCCTTGTGGAGAGAGTGGATAAGGTCAAAGCAAAGCTTGGTCGACCGTTGACGCTTACCGAAAAAATATTGTATTCACATCTTCATGCGGATTCACCATTGACTAACTATAATCGTGGTGTTGATTATGTATTCTTTCAACCTGACAGAGTAGCGATGCAAGATGCAACTGCACAGATGGCATTGTTGCAATTCATGATGGCTGGGAAAGAGCAAGTTGCGGTTCCATCCACGGTTCATTGTGATCACTTGATCCAAGCAAAGACAGGTGCAGCAGCAGATTTGAATACTGCAATGGATGTCAATTCTGAGGTCTATGACTTTTTGCAATCAGTATCTAAAAAATATGGTGCTGGGTTTTGGAAACCGGGTGCTGGAATTATCCATCAGACGGTTTTGGAAAATTATGCATTTCCAGGTGGTATGATGCTTGGTACAGATTCACATACTCCGAATGCAGGAGGATTAGGAATGGTCGCGATCGGTGTTGGTGGAGCGGATGCAGTAGACGTGATGGTTGACTTACCATGGGAATTAAAAATGCCAAAAATTATAGGTGTTGAATTAACAGGAACTCTAAATGGTTGGACCTCTTCAAAAGATGTTATCCTTAAAGTTGCGGGTATCCTAACTGTAAAAGGTGGTACGGGAGCAATCGTAGAGTACTTCGGTCCTGGTGCTAGAAAATTGTCGTGTACTGGAAAAGGAACCATTTGCAACATGGGTGCCGAAATTGGTGCAACTACGTCAACATTTGGTTATGACAAAGCAATGGATAGATACTTGAGAGCAACCGGAAGAGCAAAAATTGCGCGTATGGCCAATAGAGTAAAGGCTTATTTAACAGGAGATCCTGAATGCTACAAAAAACCTAAAGAGTATTTTGATCAGGTTATTAAAATCAACTTGTCAAAATTAGAGCCTCATGTAAACGGACCATTCACGCCAGATTTAGCATGGCCAATTTCTAAATTCAAAGCGGCAATTGAGAAGAATGGATATCCCCCAAAATTGGAAGTAGGATTAATCGGTTCTTGTACCAACTCTTCTTATGAAGATTTAGATCGTGCTGCTTCTTTAGCTAAACAAGCAGTTGACAAGAAATTGAAACTTAAATCTGAGTTTACAGTGACGCCAGGTTCAGAGATGATTAGAGCAACTACTGAGCGAGACGGCTTACTGAATGATTTTGAAAAACTCGGAGGAACCGTGTTAGCTAATGCTTGTGGACCTTGTATCGGTCAATGGGCAAGACACAACGAGAATCCAGAAAAGAAAAATAGTATCATTACTTCTTTCAATAGAAATTTCACAAAAAGAAATGATGGAAACCCAAATACACACGCATTTGTAGCATCTCCTGAGATTGTTACTGCTTTATCTATTGCAGGTGTCCTAACTTTTAATCCTCTAGAAGATACCTTAACCAATGCGGAAGGGAAACAAGTAAAGCTAGATCCACCAGTTGGAGATGAATTACCAGAATTAGGATTTGATCCTGGTGTGGATGGATACTTAAAACCAGCAAGAAGTGGTAAAAGATTGAAAGTAAAAGTAAACCCTAAATCTGATCGATTACAATTATTGAAACCTTTCGTTCCAATCACTGCAAATAATTTGACAGGACAAAGAATTTTGATCAAAGCAAAAGGAAAATGTACCACGGATCACATTTCTATGGCGGGACCTTGGTTGAAATTTAGAGGGCATCTTGAAAATATTTCAAACAACTGCTACATTGGTGCCATCAACTATTTTAATGGAGAAGCTAACAAAGTGTTGAATATGGTAAGCAATGAATACATGGCAGTACCGGATTCAGCTCGTTTGTATCAATCCAAAGGAATCGGAACTGTTGTGTTTGGTGAAGAGAATCTAGGGGAAGGATCATCCCGCGAGCATGCTGCTATGGAACCTCGTTTTTTAGGGGTAAATGCTGTTATCGTAAAGTCATTTGCTAGAATTCATGAAACCAACCTAAAAAAGCAAGGCATGTTGGCATTAACTTTTGCAAATCCAGCAGACTTCGATAAAGTAAGACAAGATGATACGGTTGATATTAAGGGATTCGAATCCTTTGCTCCTGGAAAACCATTGACAGTAGTCCTGAATCATGCAGATGGTACATCCGACCGTTTTGATGTGAATCATACCTACAATCAGGCTCAAATTGACTGGGTAACAGCCGGATCTGCACTGAATAAGATCAGAAAAGATGCTGGAGTTGCTTGATAATTAACGCATTATAACCAATATAAAATCCTTATTTCAAGAATGAAATAAGGATTTTTTTTTGTCACCTTGTGACATTTTTTACTACATTCGTCAAATAAATATTCAAACACTAAATTTTTAACCAACTAAAATTAAAAGGAATGTTAAAGGAATTTAAGGAATTTATCATGACGGGGAACGTCATAGATTTCGCAATTGCAGTCATCTTGGCAGGTGCAGTAGGTCTTGTAGTGAACGGTTTTGTACAAGATATCATTATGCCTGTAGTAGGTCATGCAATGGGAGGCATGGACTTCTCTGATTTAAGATACGTACTATCACCTGCACAAGGGGTAGCTGGTGAAGAAGGCTTTGTTGCTGAAAATGCAATCAGATACGGAAAATGGTTGAACTCAATCATTAGTTTGATTACTGTTGGATTGGTACTTTTCTGGTTAGGAAAAACTAAGATCAAATTCATGGGCGCTGCTCCAGATCCTGATCCAACTCCAGACCAAGCATTATTGGCTGAAATTAGAGATGCTGTAAAAAGATAGTACCTAATTTAAAATATTAAAAGCCAGATACGAGCAATTGTGTCTGGCTTTTTTTATATGTACGGGTATGTGATGTATCGAAGCCTTGTGCGCTCACGCACTCATGTCGCAACGATCATATTTTTAATTTTTAATTCGAACCGACGACAGGAGGTGAGAAAATAATTTTTAATTGGACTAAAATCAAAGTCAAAAAGCAACTCTACATTCTCTTCTCACCTTCACACGCATCTTCGTCCTATTTTAAATTATAAATTCGAACCGACGACAGGAGGTAAGACAAATTGAATCCTAAAATGGCGGTATTCAATAAGAAAAATTTATCGATATCAGCGTTGGAAATAAGGTCATGTACTTTTGCAATGCAAGCCAGCGCGGTGACTAAGGCTATGTCTGCGTTTTCCGTCTTGATCTCAATAAATTTTTCTTCTATATAATTTCCGCCATTTTAGAATACAATTTGTATAAGAAAATAATTATACATTTTT
>CALFWW010000024.1 GCA_937928575.1 uncultured Saprospiraceae bacterium
TAATCTGTGAAAGATTTGTTGCCGTAGATTTCTGGATTTCTTTTTCCTAGTAGGTTTAGGTTGGGGCCGTTTAGGATCAGGATCGTCATTTTCTTTCTTTATTAACACATAGTGATTTTTTTAACACATAGACCACAATAGATACATAGACTCACATAGAATGAACGTGGAACTCTATTATGTAAAATCTATGTTATTCTATGTCTCTATGTGCACTATGTGGTAAAAAATATGTGGTTGGTAAAAAATTATGTGGTGAAAACTTAGTTCGCATAATCAGATAAAAACTTTATCCGCATCAATTGAATTTCCTCCAAAGTAACATCCTCATCTTTCAACTCTTCAAAAGCTTCTTCAACAGAATCTGTTTCTGCTTCCTTGAAGTAATCAATAATATCTTCTCTTGCGGTTTCATCTACATTTTCATCAATGAAGAAATCGATATTTACTTTTGTACCAGAGCTCACAATTGTATTCAGCTCCTCAAACATTTCTTCCATACTCAAATCATTGGAAGAAGCGATATCACCTAGCGGAATTTTTTTATCGATACTTAAAATGATATTCATTTTGACTTTTGACTTATTGGCCATCTGCTTGATGACCAAATCCGTTGGTCGGTCGATGTCATTTTCTTCTACATATTCTTTGATCAACTCGACAAATGGCTTACCGAATTTTATGGCTTTACCTTTTGAGACTCCAGTGATGTTGGCCATGTCATCCATAGAGATTGGATATTGAGTTGCCATATCTTCCAGCGATGGATCTTGAAAAACCACAAATGGTGGAATGTCTTTCTTCTTTGAAATCGATTTACGCAAATCTTTCAAGAGCACCATTAAATTTTCATCCAGTACTGCCGTTTTCCCTGCAGCATTAGAAGCACCTTCTGCAGCCATCAATTCATCATAATTGTGATTGACAGAAATTTCTACATCCTGCGGATTCTTGATAAATTCTTTTCCAGCATCTGTCAATTTCAACAAACCAAAAGTCTCAATATCTTTATACATCAGATTTTTCAAAACCCCTTGCATGATGATGGAATTCCAAAAATTTCCTTCCTTCTCCTTCCCTACAGCAAACATCGACAACTCCGTGAATTTGAAATCAACAATCTCTTTAGTCTCATTTCCAGAAAGAAAATCTATGACTAATTTCGAACCGTAGTTTTCATTTAATTCTTGAACAGCAGTCAGTGCTTGTTGCATTTCTGCTTTTACCTGAATCTTCTCTTTTGGATGACGACAATTGTCACACATCTTTCCGCAGTCATTTGGATCATAATACTCACCGAAATAGTGCATTAAGAATTGACGTCTACAAGATGTTACTTCTGTAAAAGCCATCATCTCTTGCATCAACTGCATACTCATTTCTCGTTCTTTTACGTATTTATCACGTAAGAATTTTTCGAGTTTCAAAATATCTTTATGAGAATAGAAAGCGATACATCTTCCCTCTAGTCCATCTCTTCCTGCTCGTCCTGTTTCCTGATAATAATTTTCGATTGATTTTGGAATATCGTAGTGGATTACAAAACGGACGTCTGGTTTGTCAATCCCCATTCCGAATGCGATGGTTGCGACAATCACGTCCACTTCTTCCATCAAAAAATCATCTTGTGCTTTCGATCTGGTTTTGGCATCCAGACCAGCATGATAAGGTGATGCTTTGATGTCATTAACTTGCAGCATCTTTGCGATTTCTTCTGTCGACTTTCTGCTCTGGACATAAATAATTCCAGACTTCCCTTCCATCTTCTTGACGATCTGAATAATACTTTTAATGGTCTCGTCCTTCTTCATTTTTGGACGAACCTCATAATAAAGATTGTCTCTGTTAAATGAGGAAACAAAACTATTGACATCTTCCATCTGCAGATTTTTCAAAATATCTGCCTGTACTTTTGGAGTTGCCGTTGCTGTCAATGCTATGATCGGAATATTGGTATTAATCTCATCGATCATCGTACGGATGCGTCGATACTCAGGGCGGAAGTCGTGCCCCCATTCTGAGATACAATGCGCTTCATCCACTGCGATAAAAGAAATATCAATCGATTTGAAAAATTCGATGTTGGATTCTTTCGTTAGTGTTTCAGGAGCTACGAAAAGTAATTTTGTTTTTTTCGCAAGAATATCTTCCTTTACTTTTACCATTTGTGTTTTGGTCAAAGAAGAATTTAGAAAGTGTGCGACTTCATCACTTTGACTATGTGAACGTATCGAATCCACTTGATTTTTCATCAAAGCAATTAATGGTGAAATCACCAATGCAGTACCTTCACAAATTAATGCAGGAAGTTGATAACATAGTGACTTTCCGCCACCTGTCGGCATGATTACAAAGGTGTCTTTATTATTGAGAACACTTTGGATTATCTTTTCTTGGTTTCCTTTGAATTTATCAAAGCCAAAATATTGTTTAAGCGAATCCGAAAGTGTTTGAGTTGTTGCTACAATCATCTTTACAATAGAACATTTAGTTTAATTGAGAAATATTGCTCAATTAAAAACAGGGAATAAACTGTTGGAAAGCGTACCAAGGATGATTTCAAGACACTAAGTCAATTACAGTGTTGTAATTAAATATAACAATTTTATTATAAATAGCGTAATGAAAAATAGAATTTATATTAACGTATGTTTGTATTTTCAATCCGAAAATTAAGCTTTCTCTCTAGTACTTTTACATAACCAAATAGCTTGCTGCAAAAGCCTTCAAAAATAACAAAATTTGTGGATTATAAAAATCAAATTTTAAAAATCGCACGACAAACTATCAAGATTGAAGCGGAAGTAATTCAAAACTTACTAGATAGTATAGATGACGATTTTATTAACACTGTAGACCTTATTTTCAAGTCTAAGGGTAAAGTTGTTGTCACAGGAATCGGCAAAAGTGCCATTATTGCCCAAAAAATAACATCTACGTTAAATTCAACTGGCACTCCTTCTATCTTCATGCATGCAGCAGATGCAATTCATGGTGATCTTGGAATGATTCAAAGTGAGGATTTGGTTTTGTGCATTTCCAAAAGTGGAGAGACCCCTGAAATTAAAGTTTTAGTCCCTATGTTAAAAACACTGGGAACTAGTCTGATTGGTATGGTGAGCAACAAAGCCTCTTATCTTTCTCAACAAGCTGATTTCGTATTGCACACTCCTGTTGCCAAGGAAGCAGACCCCAATAATTTAGCGCCAACTGCAAGCACCACTGCACAAATGGTTATGGGAGATTGCATTGCAACTGCATTGTTGCAATTAAAAGGATTTAGTCCAAAGGATTTTGCTCAGTATCATCCGGGTGGTAGTTTGGGGAAACGCTTGTATTTACGAGTTGGTGATTTATATATTCTGCATGACAGACCTTATTCAGAAAAGACCGATAGTATTCAAAAAACGATTCTGGAAATTACTTCTAAACGTCTAGGCGCCACAGTAGTTTCTGACCCTTCCAACAAGGTGCTGGGAATTATTACCGATGGTGATTTAAGGAGAATGCTAGAGAAAGGAACTGACCTGTCTAATTTGTCAGCGGAAGGCATCATGAATCCTAATCCGAAAACGATTCAGAAAAATGAGATGGCTGTGAAGGCTCTGGAAATTATGCGTGCGAATAGTATCAGTCAGATTGTGGTGGTAGACGGGGATGAATATTTGGGGATGGTGCATTTGCATGATTTGTTGCGGGAGGGGATTATATGAAATATGATGCCCATAGAATTGAGAATTACTAATAAATGAATATCGAATATCGAACAAGCCTGTCTGACTGCCGTCAGAGCAGACAGGGAATTCCGAATTTCGAAGTGAGTACACGAGGAGCCCGCGTGTTCATATGTGAGATCTAAGAATTATACTTCGAAATTATCTTGGGTATTATACAAAAAATGAAATGATACTAGATGAACCCTTTCGCCAAATTATTTTTCTTCTCCACATTTCTCCTAACCATATCCTGTACAAAAACAGAAAGAAAAATCACACCTGTTTTCTACCATTGGCAAACCAAATTGGAACTTACTTCATTTGAAAAAAACTATCTCGATTCATTAAATATCTCGACTTTGTACGTCAAATTTTTTGATGTGGATTGGGACTTCAATTTGCAAGATGCATTTCCACAAGCGGTGGTTCAGTCAGCTGATTACGATGGTGACTATGATATTATTCCAACCATTTTTATTACCAATCGAACCTTGTTGCATCTATTACCTGATCAATTACCAAAATTAGCGAATCAGATAGTTGATAAGATTGAATCTTTGGCTACTAGTGAAATTTCTGAAATACAAATTGATTGTGACTGGTCACCAAAAACAGAAGATAAATATTTCCAGTTATTACAACTCATTCGTAAAAAGAAAAAGGATATTGAAATATCTGCAACAATCCGGTTGCATCAGGTGAAGTATGCTGATATCACAGGTGTGCCTCCCGTTGATAAAGGGATGTTGATGTTTTACAATATGGGTGAAGTTGATAAATGGGAAACTCGTAATTCAATCCTAGATTTAGAATTAGCAAAACAATATTTACACAATTTTGAAAATTATCCGATTCCATTGGATGTTGCCCTTCCATTATTTTCGTGGGCCGTACTTTTCAGAGAAGGCGAAATGATTAAATTAATTACAAATGCATGCACTGAAATCGTGCAAGATACCCAACGGTTTCAAAAAATAAATGACACACATATTGAAGTCAAAAAGAGTACGTATCTTGATGGCCATTACTTGTATAAGGGAGATTATTTACGTTTAGAAAACGTGGAACATCAAGATCTCAAAGCTTGTGGAGCGCTATTAAAAGCACACTTAAAAAACGAACACCTTACAGTTGGTTTTTATCATTTAGATAGTACGTTATTAAACTCTTTCTCTCATGAATTTTTGGAAGAAATTTGCCATCAATTTCAGTAGCATTTTTGCCTTTTACTTAATTCCGACTTCGGTTGCTCGTAGTTGTTCATATGATCCTGGGTTTCAAGGCTATGCTTTTTTCGACACAAAGGCCATCAACACCAACACACTTTATGCACCCTATTTTTTAGGTTTCGCAGATTTTTATAAAAAGAAATTGAACCCGGAAAAAGATCAGGTCGATGCCAACTTAAAAGAATGGCGGGATCGATTTTGTAATTTGGTTGCACTGGAAGATATTCGAAAAGTTATCTACAAAGGTAAGATCGCTCAACTAATTGCCCTTCAAACAGCTATAAAAAGTAAGTCGATAAAAATCTCTGGTCCCTTTAAAAACAATTCTTTTGCAAAGCATCTCAAAGAGCACAAGTGCATCGAAACCATCGAGTATCTCATTTTTGCCAAACGCTGCGAACCACATGCGACGTGGGTGAAAAGTTGGAAAGACAAAGAGCGGAATGTAAAATCAATGTTACAGTTAATTAAAAAGGCGAAATCTAAATTTTCAAAATCAAATTCTCATTATTTCAAATTACGATATGCTTATCAAGCCATCCGATTGGCACATTATGCTGGAAAATATCAAGAAGCTTTGGATCTCTATGATTTTTTCATTCCTCAAAAGGAGAACGATGAATCCATTATAGATTATTGGATATTAGGACATAAAGCAGGCGCATTACAAAGATTGGGAAAAAATGTAGATGCCGCTTATTTATACACGCAGATATTTTTGAACTGTCCAAGTAAACGGACTTCTGCCTTTCGTAGTTTTAAAATAAAAACAGATGAGGAATGGCAACATTGTATGGAATTGTGTAGAAATGATGAAGAAAAAGCAGCTATGTACATTCTCAGAGCTGGCTCGAGACACAGTAATCTAACAGAAGAAATGCAATCTATCTATGAAATTGATCCTGAGAATGAGAATCTGGAGATTTTGTTGGTGAAAGAAATCAACAAGTTGGAAAAAGATTTTTTAGGCCTTGATTTCAATGATAAAAAATATGAGAATAAAAAACGATTTGGCATCCCACGAAAAGATGCCGGACAAAAATTGATCAATCTCAATAAATTTGTTCGGTTGGTAAATCAAGAAGGTAAAATCAGAAATCCAGATCTATGGAAAGTGACAGAAGGATATTTGGAATTATTAGCGAGCGATTTTTATGCAGCCGAAAAAACATTCAATAAAGTCAGAAAAGAAATCAAAGATGAACACATCAAGGATCAATTGAAGGTATTTGACTTAGTCCTCAAAATCAACATGATTGAAGATCCTGACGAAGAAGATGAAGCTGAAATTGCAGAAATTATCAGAAGAAATGATGCTTATGAAAGTCATCCGGATTTTGAAGATTTTTTGAGTGATAAATTAGCAAATATTTACAAAAAGGACTCTCCTGGAAAAGCTTTTTTGGTCCAACATGACATGCGGAAATTAGCCATGCATCCGGAAATGGAAACACTAGATGACCTTTTAGAAATTTGTCAGAAAGAAGAGAAAACTGATTTTGAAGAATTACTTTGTTCTGAGGATGGGGTTTCTATAACAAACAAATTACTGGATTTGAAAGGCACTTTATTTATGAGTCAAGGGAAACCCGAGGCTGCTTTAGCGGTATTTAAACAAGTACCAAGACCAGCAAGAGAAGGACAGCGTTTCAATCCATTTAGAGAAATGATTAATGATTGTGTGGATTGTAAAATTAAGAATGACACCTTCGTATATTATGACAAGGCCGGTGTTTTGGAACGGATGTTTGAATTAGAATTTCAAGGTCGTTCTGATTTCGAAAATAGCGATTTATATTTTTACGAATTAGGAATTGCTTATTACAACATGTCTTATTTCGGGCACTCCTGGAAGATGATGGATAATTTCAGATCCGGAAGTTTACCCAAAGGAAT
The DNA here is from genome assembly GCA_937928575.1 of uncultured Saprospiraceae bacterium. Classification (GTDB taxonomy): domain Bacteria; phylum Bacteroidota; class Bacteroidia; order Chitinophagales; family Saprospiraceae; genus CALDGQ01. The sequence goes on from CALFWW010000024.1 coordinate 6,842, forward strand.
GGGATCTGATAAAATGTTTAAATACGGTCAGAGAGAGATGGTGAGTGGAGAAAAAGCAACTGAATATTTTCAAAAAGTTTTGGACTTAACAAAGGATGAAGAATTGAAAGCCAGAACTCTTTTTATGCTTGCCAAAATTGAGCGAAATAATTACTATATCAGTAATGATTATAAGAGACCAAAAGGTGGGAATATGATTCCAGCCGCACCAGATAAGTACATGAAATACTACAAGCAATTGAAGCGGGAATCAATGCAAACGGAATTTTACAAGGAAGCAATTAGGGAATGTAAGTATTTTCGGTTTTATACCAAAAAGTGAGTTTTAATTCGTGTTTTATCGGACTAAAGTAATATCTCCAGAAATCACTAATTCCTCTCCATCCTTATACAACATACGGGCATAGTAAATGTAAACACCTTGTTTTAATTCTTGATTCCTGAAGTTACCATCCCAACCTTTCATCTCTACATTATTCGGAGTTTCAGAATAGACAATTTCTCCCCATCGATCATAGATTTCAATCTGTATGATTTTTTCAACCATTTTTCCTGCATATATTTTGAAAACATCATTTTGACCGTTTCCATTAGGGGAAAAAATATTGGGAGTATATACATCCCTTGACTTGAATACATTCACATGAATTTGATCTCGAAAAGTACAACCTTCTTCCGTGATAATGGTTAGCGTATATACTGTTGAAATCACCGGACTAGCTATAGGATTCATACAATCCACACAACTCAACCCTTCCTCAGGAAACCAAAACAACGTATCAATCCGCATCTCTGATCCTCCTACATCAACTACAATCTCAGTACTATCACCATATTCAACGATCTTATTCTCTTCCATATTGATTTCAAAATCAGCGGGATCTTCCAAATAAAATTCTTCTACATAATCACAACCATAGTCATCTCTGATTGTAACATTGTATGCACCTGCTGATAAATTAAAGAAGGTTTTGTTGGTAGAAAATTCTTGATCATTGAGTTGGTATTGATAATTTCCACCACTCCCAAATACATCCTGCACTTGTATAATTCCTGCAATTGAATTGTTACACGTTGGGTTTTGAAACATAATTTCCGCATCAATTGTCCGCATTTCTACTTCAATAGATTCTGATGAGGAGCATCCATTTTCATCCCATACAGTCACTTCATAAATACCGGATTGGGAAATTTCTATTTCGGAGGTAGTGGCACCATTGGACCATAAATAGGTTTCATAGTGATTCGCACTAAGTACGGAATGTGCTCCTTCACAAAATTCTGAATCGCCAGTGATTTGCAAAGCGTCCATCTCGAAAAAAGAAAGTTGCAATTGGGTAATACTATCGCATCCCCAATAAGAAGGTGCGATAATTGCAATTGTCGTATCAACACTGATACCATTATAGGTTTCTCCATGACAAAATGTGAGTGTTTCGAAAGACTCACTTTGATAGACCGTCAAATCTAATGTAACAATACTATCACATCCTGTTTGAGTCGTTAATGTGGTGGTATAAGTGCCATTTTCAGTATAAATAGAATTTCCCATCTGAAAAGATTCTCCGTTGCAAATCGTTTCAACTAAAGCTGTAGTCGTATTTTGATACACTTGCAAATCTAAATAAACGGTACTATCACATCCTGAGTAGGAAAACATAGTTGCCTCGTAAATTCCAGAAGTTGAATAATCAGTTCCTCCCATTTCAAAAGAATTTCCAGCGCAAATAGCTTGTTGCAAATAGCTTTCTATCTCATCACTCACATTCAATTGCAATACAATTGTGCTATCACAATTATTTACGGAGTTCAATAAAATTGGGTAATCACCAGTTGAGGAATAATCTTGTTCATTAAAAGTGTAAACCTCTCCTTGACAAATATTTACTGGCATCGGCGTTTCATATTTTGCATGAACCATCAAATCCAAATAGATGAGGCTGTCACATCCATATTGGTTGGTTAATGTATGGACATAATTTCCAGAACTTGTCAGTATTTCATTTCCAAATTGATAGGTTTCATTTTCACAAATATCCTGTTGTAAAAACAAATCGGTCGCATTGTACTTAAACAAATTTAAGGTAACAATACTATCACATCCTTGGGTGTTTTGTAAGGTGTCTTTATAAACTCCTTGCTCGCTTAGCTCCGTATTTTTGAAGAAGTATGTCTCACCCTCACATATATCAACCGCTAAAGACATCTCAATCGCTAAATCAAAAGATAAATCTAAAATAATCGTACTATCACAACCAGAATTACTAGTAAGTGTTTCAAAATAAATTCCATCAGTGTTGTAAGAAACACCATTATAAACATAGTCTTGACCTGCACAAACTACTTGGTTAATTTCACTTTCCTTTTCCTCTAATACTTCAAGCGAAAGGTGTAGTATACTGTCGCATCCATTTACAGTAGATAATACAACATCGTATTCACCAGAAACTGATTCGTCAAATCCATCAAACGTATAATATTCCCCATGACAAATTGTTTCTTGATGAAAGGATTCGTAGGAAAGATTCACATTCAAATGTAATGTAACTAGACTGTCACATCCATTGAATGCAGTCAATGTATCTTTGTAAATCCCAGATGTAGCAAGTAATTCGTCATTGAAAAAATAGGAAGAAGCGTCACAGATGAATTCTTCAAAAGTATAAGTCGAATTTTCAAGTACCCGCAAATCAATTGTTATAATACTATCACAACCTACCGCATTTACTAAGGTGTCTTTATATAAATTGGTTGTAGAAATAAGCGTTCCATTAAGATCATAAGATTCATCTTCGCAAATAAATACAACTTCATCATAACTTGAGCTTGCCAAAACTTCTAAGTTAGTTACAACAATACTATCACATCCGAAAAACGAAGTAAAAACATCCTCATAAGATCCGGTAGTTGTATAGCTATTCCCATTAATGGTATAAACCTCATCATCACAAATAATTGGATAGGTTTCTTTTAGAATTGCAGGAAACAAAATCTCTATCAAATTTGAAGTACCATAGCAAGAGGACAAGCCAAAACTATTCGGACTTGCTCCAATTAAGCATCTATATAGTGCATCAGAAGGTTGATTATTTAATGATAAAATTGCACCGCTATTATTGCTAATCGAATACCAGGCAGCTCCACCATCTAATGAATATTCCCACTGATAATGAGGGCTGAAATTTTCAGGTAGACTGTAAGGTGTTGCTTGTAAGTATCCATCCTCACAAAGATTTTCATGTTGCGTTATTTCTACTTGACCATTACAAGTTTTCATAAAAATATTGTCAATCGCCAGATCATTTCCAAACCCACCCGGCGCACTATTTCTTATAACATAGACTAATGAGGATTCTCCTGGTCCAGTTGTATAGCTGAATTGGCTCGTATGCCAAGCTTCATCTTGAGGTATATCTGTCATTGATGAAACCACAACACCATTAATTAAAAAATCAACAGAGGGAAGGATGAAATTTTCTATTTCTGTTTTAGTGAGATTGATTATGTCTGCGCTAAAAACGTAGGTCGTATTTTCACAGACGTCAATAACTTCTTTATAAAAATTTCCTGGTTCATAATGAGCATTAATTACCATCATATATCCAGTCGTGTCTGCACTGTTATCTCCAATGTTTATCCAGAATAAATCAGCAAACGATCCCCAATTGCTGATATCATTTGTTAAAGTGTAGAAACCATCATCTGGCGGTGGTGCATTTTGATAACCATATCCCAGCGTAATCATTGGATCTTCTAACACTATTTGCGCAGTATCTGTACCAAAGTCTCCAATAGACAATAGATTCGGACCTAAAACACCACTACATAAACTATCACTGAAAATATAAGAAGTACCAACATAGATATCGTTGTCCGTGTGGAAATACGGCATACAATCTATTTTGCTTAAAGTAATTAGGACTAATGCAAAATGAAAAAACACCAAATGTGTTAATTTGGATAACTTCATTAAAAGTTTTTGATTAAATCTAGTTACGGGAGGCTAAATAAATAAGAAAAAAGAATCCCTATGTGGGATAGAAAATGCTTAGCAAATTGAGGTAATATATATTTTATTGAATTTCATGATATTATATATTTTATCAAAAAATACATAACTTACATAAATTCAATTGTTTAGACTGCAATTCTGTTACTTAGTCACAATGATTCCTTTAAATTTTAAATTAACTGTATTTTTGCGGCTATAACATATTTAATATTTACCATATGATTTTTCCAATTGGCGATGATCAAGTCCAAGGCGGACACAAGCCGATCTTTGCATACTCATTCCTTGTTATAAATATTCTTGCTTTTGTCATTCCATGGTTTGTCTTTGGTCCTAATTATCATGGCTTCGTCACAGAATTCGGGTCTTTGCCTGGTGAGATTACGAATGGAGTGGATTTGCATACTTTAATAACGAGCATGTTTATGCATGGTGGTTGGATGCACCTTGTTGGAAATATGTTGTTTTTATGGGTATTCGGAGATAACATTGAAGCAACGGTCGGAAGCTTCAACTTTTTACTTTTCTATTTTATAGGCGGATTATTTGCATCTGCAGGACATATTATTTCTGATCCGGACAGCATGATTCCTACGGTCGGTGCAAGTGGTGCCATCGCTGCAGTATTGGGAGCCTACTTAGTGATGTTTCCGAAGTCTCAAATTAAAATGTTGTTTCTATTAGGAATGAGAACCTTCAAAATCCCTGCGTTGTTATTTTTAGGGTTTTGGATTGCACAACAATTGTGGAGTGGTTTTACGACGAGTACAGAAGGTGGTGGAACCGCTTGGTGGGCACACATTGGTGGATTTATTTTTGGGGTAATTGCTGGTTTCTTTTCTGGCGGTGCGAAGTTAGGTAAAGGATATTTCAGCAAGAAAGCAGAGAAGGATTATGTTTGATCAGCATCAAGCAGTTTTTTGTCTTTGAGCTTCAAGGGAATGAAAAATTAAAAATGTAAAATATGATCGTCGATACGAGAGCTCGCCTCATAACGATCATATTTATAATTTTAAATTTTACATTTTTAATTCGCTTCCATTCTATTGGAATGATAATTTAACGAAATCAGCAAAAAGAAAATATAGAATGCAATCCCAATCGCATTTTCAATGGTATTCTCCATCATAAAAGAACTCAACACTATCAAATGAAGTACTACCAGTAAAGGATCTTTGTAGTTTTGCTTGTAACACAATGGAAAGAAAAAAGCTACTACAAAAAAAGAAAGGCCAATTATACCGCTTCCTGCATATACAGAAACAAATTGGTTGTGAGGCATTTTTGTTTTGCTTACCATAGGATAATCGGTCTCGTACACTTTCCGAACTTCCTTTTTTAAATCACCTGCTCCTACCCCAATCACTTTGTGCTCATTACCAATCGCCATTCCAACTTTCAGGGAAATCAATCTTTCAGAATCTGAATAATGCTCACCAGTTCCTTGACGATGCATTTTCATATCATACATTGTATAGTCCACTTTATTTTTAAAACTTGGAATTGTCTGGTAGGCAATTAATGGGATCAATGCTAAAACACCAATTCCAACCAATGCAGGAATGTAATTTTTAGTCTGATAAATATAATGTGCTGCAAAAAACATCAAAGATAGATACAAGGCTAACAACCCACTTCTCACCGAAAGCACATGCATGAAGAGAAACAAAAAAACAACAAAGGCCTCTAAAAGATATTTTTCAGATTTGAATTTTAAATAATACTCATTTCGCAACAACCAAATCCCGGTAATAATTGTAAACGCAATCATCAAACTATATCGGATATGATTCATCGGCGTAGGAATCGCATGTCCTCTCCGCATATTGCCTGTTATATTATCAAAATCAGCCCAATATTGAAATCCAGTAATTACACAACTAAATCCTACCACAATTACTAGAAAATATAAAATCGCAAAATATTCTCTTTTGGAAAAAGCAGGTAAAACCGCAAAGCAAACTGGTAATATCAAGAATGGAAGCTTCAATCGGAGTCGTTCGAGTAAGTAACCAGCATCTTCAGAATAGAGAATCGATATTAGTACTAAAAAGAAAAAGATGGTTAAAACAGGAAAAGCTTTGTATTTGGAAAATCGCTTCCATCCCTCCTCAAAGCGATCATTAAATTTGATAGGAAATCCAGCATCCCATTCCCAATTAAAAAGACTTAACACAATAAAAGCAATCATACTTACTGACAGAACAAATTTTGAATAGATTAATGACACAATCAACGTCATACAGAAGAAGATGGTCAGCTGTTTCTTTGTTATATTTCTCAGAAATGTATTCATTTTATTGCCTTCTCTTTTCGGCTACTATTGTTTAATGAGTCTCTAAAATTCCTACTTCAAACGTTTGTAATTTAAACTAGATTGTTGGTATCATATCCAAAACATTATTGCTATCTCCTTTGCAGCTATTTTTATTGATAGCAAAACTCACGATATTATGTTACTTTTGTATTTCCTTTTTTAGCATTAGAAATTGCAAAAATATATGTCACAAGAAATATTTGATAAAGTCAAAGATATACTTAAAGATATCGAAAATACGGCAGTTCAATCTAAGGATGAATTAGAACAATTTAGAATTAAGTTTTTGGGGACGAAAAACGTAGTAAAACCGCTTTTTAGTGAAATCAAAAACATAGCTAATGACCGGAAGAAAGAATTTGGCCAATTAATTAATGAGGTTAAACAGACTGCTGAGTCAAAATTCAATAATTTGAAGATTAGCTTGGCGGAAGGAGAGGAAGATGCTGCTGGTGCTGAAATCGATTTGACTGCACCAGGAGCGCCAATGACTTTGGGAGCACGCCATCCGATTTCGGTGATCATGAATCGGATTATCGACATCTTCGAACGTATTGGATTTACAGTCGCTGAAGATCGTGAAATTGAAGATGATTGGCACAATTTTACCGCCATGAATACCCCAGATGACCACCCTGCACGTGATATGCAAGACACTTTCTATCTGATGAATAGTACGGAAATGTTGTTGCGTACGCATACTTCATCCGTACAGGCACGTGTGATGAAAGCGAAACAACCACCGATTCGAATTATTGCGCCAGGTAGAGTGTACAGAAATGAAACAATATCTGCACGAGCACATTGTCAATTCCACCAAGTCGAGGGGTTATACGTTGATGAAGGGGTTTCATTTGCTGACTTGAAACAGACGTTGGATTATTTTGCTAAAGAAATGTTTTCTCAAGATACAAAAATCAGATTACGTCCGTCTTACTTTCCATTTACAGAACCAAGTGCAGAGATGGATGTATCTTGTTTTATTTGCGAAGGAAAAGGTTGTAATGTTTGCAAATATACGTCTTGGGTAGAAATACTTGGATGTGGAATGGTCGATCCTGCGGTACTTGAAAATTGTGGTATAGATTCGAAAAAATATACTGGCTTCGCGTTTGGGATGGGCATTGAAAGACAAGCAATGTTGAAGTACCGAGTAGATGATATCCGATTATTTTTTGAAAATGATGTGCGATTCCTCAAACAATTTACTTCCGCATAAATTATGGCAAAACCAACCATTCCAAAAGGTACTAGAGATTTTACTCCTGAACAAGTAGCCAAACGTAACTTTATATTTGGGGTTATCAAATCTGTATTTGAAAAATATGGCTATCAACCCATTGAAACTCCCACAATGGAAAGTCTGGCAACCCTTACTGGAAAATATGGAGAAGAAGGAGATCAATTACTTTTCAAGGTTTTAAACAATGGCGATTTCTTGTCTAAAGCAGATAAAAATGAATTAGCCAACCAAAATTCCAACAAAGTACTTACTTCCATTTCAAAAAGAGGACTGAGATATGACTTGACGGTGCCATTTGCACGATACGTCGTCATGCACCAACATGAAATTAGTTTTCCTTTCAAACGTTATCAAATCCAACCAGTTTGGAGAGCCGATCGTCCTCAAAAAGGTCGTTACCAAGAATTTTATCAATGTGATGTCGACGTTGTCGGTTCCAATTCATTGATGTACGAAGCAGAGTTGGTTCAGATTTACAATGAAGCTTTTGAAAGATTGGGATTAGAAGTAACCATTCTTGTCAACAATCGAAAGGTTTTATATGGTATTGCGGAAGCTGCTGGTATTGAGGATAAATTTATGGAGATGACGATTGCGATCGATAAGTTGGACAAAATAGGAATGGCAAAAGTGAAAGAGCAATTGAAGCTGAAAGAAATCGACGATGCTGCAATTGAGCAGATTGAATCCATTTTGAAGGTGACTGATTTGTCAGCATTGGAAAAGTGGTTTGAAAATTCTCCAACTGGCCAAAAAGGAATTGCGGAGTTAAAAACTTTCCATAAATATCTTGACTCCAATAAATACAAGAATGAAATTAAATTTGATATTTCATTGGCTCGTGGATTGACCTATTATACCGGTTGTATTTTTGAGGTAAAAACCAAAAATATTCAAATGGGCAGTGTTGGTGGTGGTGGTCGATATGATGATTTGACTTCCATGTTTGGGTTGAAAGATATTTCTGGTGTCGGTGTCTCTTTCGGTGCAGCCAGGATTTTTGATGCGATGGAAGAATTGAATTTGTTTCCGACTTCTGTGACCACTGGACTAGAAGTTTTGATTGTCGCATTTGATGAGGACAGTCATACTTATGCTTTTGCTGTTTTGAATAAATTGAGAGCAGCCAATATTGTTGCCGACCTCTACCCTTCTCCTACAAAAATTAAAAAGCAAATGAAATATGCAAATGCAAGAAAAGTACGGTATACTATTTTAATAGGAAGTGAAGAAATGAAGAGTCAAGTTTTAACATTAAAAGAAATGGAAACAGGAAATCAAGTTGGTTTAAAAATAGAAGATATCGTCCATCACATAAAGTCCTAATTTATAATTGTCTAGCAATCTATCTGCTATTTATGTTGAATTAAAAACTATTTTTTAGTGCGTCTTTTGGCAAGAAAATTTCTTTATTCACTTCAACAACAGGTAAACCAGATAAATTACATAATTAAATCGACACCCAATCGATTTGCCGTGAAGTGTAGCGTGAACATGTGACGAAATTATTCGTACACAATCTATCTAATTTACCTATTAAATTTTATTATTAATTTCTTAGTTTTGTTGACTGGATTTATCCCTTTATTCAGTTTAAAACATGCTAAAAAATCGATCATTACTTTTGAAGAATAACACATTGAACACTAGGCTTATACTTTTCACATTATTGTGTCTTGCACAGTTCCATCTTGGAGCCACTGCTGCTACCTATCCTACTTACACGGATCGCGATCTTGAAGAAAGAATCGCAAATATGCAAAACCAGGTAATAAAACCTAGATTAGATCACGTTGTCAAAAGTTATATCAAAACCTATACTCAAAAGAAACCATCTAAGACCGAGGAAATGATCGGTAGAGCTACTATTTATTTTCCAATTTTTGAGCATCACTTAAGACAAAAAAATTTACCAGACGATCTTAAATATCTTTCCGTTGTAGAATCTGCTTTAAATCCACAAGCTGTTTCCAGATCAGGTGCAGTTGGTCTGTGGCAATTCATGGGCCCAACCGCAAAAGATTTCAATTTAGCAATGAACAGCAACGTGGATGAACGTAAGGATCCTAATAAATCCACCATCGCTGCAATCACATATCTGGAAAGACTTCACAAAAAATTTGGGAATTGGGAATTGGCATTAGCAGCTTATAATGGAGGTCCAGGAAGAGTCGCCAAAGCAGTCAAAAGAGGAAGATCCCATAACTTCTGGCAAATTCAAAAATATTTGCCAAAGGAAACCAGAAACTATGTTTCCGCATTTATTAGTGCATGTTATATTATGCAATATCACCAACAGCATAACTTGTACCCTAGATATCCTGAACATGATCTGCAATTTACTGCATCTACAAAAATTTATTCAAATCTATCTTTCAGTAAAATTGCTGAAGTTACCGGCGTTTCTATTAGAACCATTGAAACTTTAAATCCTTCTTACAAAAGAAGAGCATTGCCACATAGTACTAGAGGAAACTTTTTAACATTGCCACAAAATGCATTAAATAACTTATTACATCATCTTGGCAGACCAGATAATTACGTAATCAAACATTCTAATTACGGATCTATATCTGCCCCTCATGCATTACGAGTTGCACCTACTGGACCTGATCGTATTATTCATTATGTAAATCAACAAGAAGATATTTATAGAATTGCCAATATTTTTAGCTGTACTCCTGAAGATATAATGAAGTGGAATCGACTAAATACCTATCAAGTATATCAAGGTCAAAAAATTGTTATTGAGAAAAAACCTGTCGCAAGTGTGGCTAGGAAAAAGTTTGGTCTACTGCCAAATATTAAACGACTCAGCATCCACCCTTTCCATGTCAAACCTAAAAAACCATTATTATTAACCAACACTGCTACCAGGAAAAAGCAACATAAATTAGCAATGGATAGAGAGGATAGAAAAAATTCTCAAACACATATACTTAAAAAGGGAGAGTCTTTATTTCAAGTTGCCAACCTATATGATGGGGTAACTCTAAAAGAAATTATTCGCATAAATCGATTCTCTATTGCAAATCAGCCTAAACCCGGAGATATTATTTTGATAAAACTTAAATAGTCAACATCTATTTTTAGTGATTTCGACTAGTACAAAATGATATTTTAAAACCTCCTCATAGCCTCAAGAATTTCTATTTATTAGTAATTAATCTAAGATTTAGTTAGGTGATTGCTAAGTATATATATACCTTCGTCAGCGCGTCGCGATTTGATATGCTTAAATTTTAGTAAGTTATATTTACCACTTTAAAGCGATGCAATTAAGGAAGAAGGAGTTTAAATTAGCGTAGCAATTCATCCCAACACACACCTTGTAATTTAGATATCTTTCTACTAAACCGAGCTTATTTTCTTCCTCCAAAAATAAGCTGAATGAGAAATATAATCCAAAATGAACTTTCTAATCAGGACAAAATGGACACTTTTTGTATTGTCGTTTTTTTGCGCCAATGTTACATTAATTGCTGGTAGTGGATTGTCAGAAACAGAAATTAGAGAAAAAGTAAAAGAGCTTGATATTTCTGTTCATGTCAATATCAATTCAACAGTAAAAAAGGAAATTCGTCAATACGTTGTTAAAAATAAACGCAGCTCTGAAATCATTTTAGGTAGAGCAGCAGTTTACTTTCCTATCATTGAAGACTATTTAAAAAAATATAATCTTCCTAATGACTTGAAATATTTGGTTGCCGTAGAATCATCTATTAGAAACAATGTTTTTTCAAAAGCGGGTGCTGGTGGTTTGTGGCAATTTATGCCAAAGACTGGAAAGGCATTCGGACTTGATATTGATAGCTACGTCGATGAACGCCTGGATCCTTACAAGTCTACTGAAGCAGCTATGAAATATTTAAGTAAGCTGTACAAAAGATACGATGACTGGGCACTTGCGCTTGCTGCTTACAATTGTGGCCCATCAAAAGTCAACAGTGCTATTAGAAAAAGTGGAAGCCGTGATTTTTGGAAAATTTCAAGATACTTGCCAAAAGAAACCAGAAAATACGTGCCTAAGTTTATCGCATTCTGTTATGTTGGAAAATACCATCAGTTTTACGATATCAATCCTAAATATCCAGACTACAATGATTTGATTCTGGAGACAGTAAAGGTTGACAATTATACTACTTTTAAAAAGATAGCCAATTACACCGGTATTTCTCTAAAGAAAATCAAAGCACTCAATCCTGCTTACAAAGTAGGTCTCATCCCAATTAGAAAAGATGGTAACTATATCATTCTTCCAAGATTGGATGCAATCGCATACAAAGACAAGCTAAAAGAAGAAAGCAATGCATACAATTATTATGTGCAAAAAGGAGAAAGCCTTGAATCAATCGCACAACTAAATAAATGTAAAATTGAAGAAATACTCGATTGGAACGCATTGAAAACAGACCATATATTTGTCAACCAAAAATTGAGAATGTTCCCTTCAGGAATCGAAATCACTACTCACCAATTATCCTATAAGTTTGAGTAAAAAAAATTTGTTGCGACGTCCCTGCAAAAAATTGCATGCAACGTCGCAACAAAAAAAAAACCGCTCAACACCTGAGGAAAGGTATGAGCGGCTAATTTAATACCCGTGAAAATATCAAACTATCTATTGCCATTCAACATGAAATGGCCTATCTAAACAAATTATCTTTTACGAAATATCGATACGCTTCGGCGGCACTGGTTTCGCTTCTTCTTTCTTTCCCAATGTGATCTTCAAAATCCCATTTACATATCCAGCTTGGATTGCTTCTGTATCGACAGTTTCTGGAAGTGGAAAACTTCTCGAGAATGATGCATAGTTGAATTCTCTTCGGTTAAAACTTTCATCATCTGAACTATGCTCGACTTTTTTCTCCGCGCTTATCGTAATCTGGTCATTATTGACTTGAACACTGAAGTCCTCTTTCTCTAAACCTGGTACTGCTAATTCCAACAAATAATTATCGGAAGTTTCTTTTATGTTTACTGAAGGAATGTTCATCACAAAATCTGATCCCATAAATTCTGAAATACTTCTTGTGAAAAAATCATCCATCATACCATTCCCTCTTTTTGAAGGAAATCCTGAATTAAATTTTATAAGATTCATTTTGATTGTTTTTAATTATTATTTAAAATTTAAAAATTTGAAGTGATTCAAAATCTATTGAAATTGTTTAGGAAGGGGATTCCCCAAACTAATACGACTGTCTCAAACCACTCCAAAATATTTAATCAATTATACCCGTATGTGGTATCACTACTTAACACTTATTGTTTTCGGTCCTTGCTTTTTAGCTTCTTCCTTTTTAGTCAAAGTAATTGTCAAAACTCCATTGTTGGAAGTTGCAGCAATTTTACTCTGATCGATTTTCTCGTTCAAACGAAAAGTACGTTCGATTTTGTTGAAATTAAATTCTCGTTTTCGGATTTTCGTTCCTTCCACATTTTCAACTTTCTTGTCGGCAGAAACTTTTAGCAAATCATTCTCGACATTGATCTGGATATCTTCTTTTGATAATCCCGGAATTGCTAATTCTAAAATGAATGCATCAGCTTGCTCAGCAATATTTACAGCAGGTCTAATAGCTGATGGGGCTGTGTTGTTCATTACTTCGTTGACAGAAGTGTTTAGTACTTCGTTGAAAATTTTCTCAACTTGAACTAGTGGATTTACATTTAATAAAGTCATCGTTATAGAATTTTAAATAGTTGTTTTAAAAATTGTTTACGATTACTATCCATCAATCGATGTACCATTCCAATTTTTCAGTCGTTTTTTCCGAAATAGTGTGTTTTTATGTGTCATTTTGTCGGTTTATTTTCCGTTCAGATGACAATTAGTCATTTTTTGATCAACTAAAGCCAAGCCCAATAATTATAAGAATGATTCTTTACTATCGATTTTCTAAAAAACCAACCAGCTACTAATGAAAATTGACCTAGATAAAGGTGACTTGAAATATGAAATTGATTTCCGTCAGATTAATGCCACAGTTTTGGAAAAGTGATTGGGGACGGATCATCGGAAGGTATTGGGAGATGGGTTTGATTTGTTAGGAATTGTGTAGTTTTTTTTACCGCGATAGTACTTAATGCAGCGAGTTACAAAACATAAAGCGCACGCATTTTTAACACATAGATCACATTAGATACATAGAAACACATAGTTCTTGTTTCGTGAATGCTATTTAAAAAAATTTTTCAAAAAACAAGATTCTTTGTGTTTCTTTGTGCACTATGTGTTGGAATACGTGCTCTTTGTGTTTTTCGATATGTCGTGTTATGCAATATGTGTTAGAAAATAGCGAATAATCAGCTATTGTCTTCCAACTTAAACTTAATTGGTAATTTAAACTCCACTCTTACTGGTACCCCATCTTTCTTACCTGGCAACCATTTTGGCATTAATCGTACAACTCTTAAACATTCTTCATCGGTTCCACCCCCTGAAGTTCTGATCGATTTTTCATTGGTGATACTTCCATCTTTTTCCACAACAAATTGCACCACATTCACTCCCTCTATTCCTTGTTCTCTAGCTTCTGCCGGATATTTTATGTTAGAATAAATAAACATCAACATTTCTTTTTGCTGACATGCTTTTTGCTCCTCCTTATCAGCCACATCTTCACATCCTGGAAAACGAGGCATCTCATCCACTTCTTTAAATATTTTCTGAGAAGGAGATTGAACTACAACTTCTGTTGCTTTTCCGTTATCACAAGAGGAAAATAAAAAGCACATACTCAATAGCACTGGAAACAATGTTGCATATTTTAATAGCATTGTTTTGGAAGATTTAATTTTTGTCATCATCATTATTCTATTTTTAATTTGAGAATTATAAAATTGATTTTCTAAAAAATTATTTGGAACGGGTTTAATATTTTGAAGTAACAATTGTCCATAAGCTTCTACTTCAGAAAACTTCAACACATAATCATCAGCAATATATTCGTGAATACTTTTTAATTCATTTTTGAAAACATATATCAAGGGATTAAACCAAAATAAAATATTTAAAACCTCAACGAACAACACATCAATACTATGCAACTCTTCACAATGACATTGTTCGTGCGCCAACATTTTCTTCGACGATTGATTCGAAAAATCCAATTGCTTTGGAACGAAAATTTTATTTAAAAACGAGAAAGGTGCTTGGATGGTGGCAGATTGAATTAACTCAAACTGATGATAGGAACTAGTCTCTCCATTTTTGTAAATAGTACTAATTCTGGAAATACCCATCAAAAATCTAACAATCAACAAACATACACCAATTGAATATATGAGTAACAGTAAACTTGACAAATTAAAACTGGAATTTTCTGCAGCAGCAGTTACTGTAACTTCAAACTGATCAAATCCTTGGTTTAAATAATACACATATTCTACTGCCGGAGATGTTTCGAAAAGCGTATTGACTGAAATATATTTTGCTAGTGGAATCACCAATCCAGCAATTAAAGTGGTCAGTAAATACCACCGGTTTAATTGAAAAAAAGTTTCCTTTCTGAACATCATGAAGTAGAGAATCAAAAAGATAAACCACGAAAGAGTTACTTGCAATAGATACGTTGCCATGATTATTGTTTTTGTTTTTTTAATTGCTTCACCAAATCATTCAACTCTTCTTTTGACAATTTTTCTTCCTGCACCAAAAATGAAACCATCTGATTCATTGAACCATCAAAATAATTTTTCACCAATGAACTCAAGGTCTTCTTGGTATATTTTTCTTTTGAAACGATATGAAAATATTCGTAAGTCCTTCCATATGCTTTGTGATCCAAAAACCCTTTCTTCTCCAAAATTCTAACAATAGAAGACACGGTGCTGTGCGGCGGTTTTTCTCCTTTCATCGTACTGATGATATCGGAAACGGTGCATCGTTCTAATTTCCAGATAATCTGCATGATCTCTTCTTCTGCATTGGTTAACTTCTGCATAATTCTTTATTTTGATAAATGTTGTTGTTCTTTTAAATACCTTCTTCGGTCGATTGCATACTTTTTATATTCGACATTATCATGCTTGCTTTTTGAGTAGCGATCATAATAGCGCATGGCTATTTTCTTGTCTTTGTAATACACATCGGAAGCACGAGCCAAATAAAAAAGCATCAGTGGATCTTCACTATATCGATACGCGGCTTCATATTGTTTGATTGCTTCTTTGGTTTTATTGCTTTTGTCAAATATCCTTCCCAAATTCTTGTGATAGATAGATTGATTTTTTGAAATGCCTGCTTCTATTGTTCTTTCGAAATAATAAATAGCCATTTCAGTATCTTCCTTTTTCTCATATGCGGTTGCCAGATAATACAACGCATTTTCAGGATTCCTCTCATCCACTAGAGATCGCTCTAAATATAGTATCGCTTTATCCAATGAATCGACTTGCAAAAACGAGTATCCCAACATTTTGTTATAATAATTATTCAGCGTCGTGATTTTAGAAAGGCGATGCAATACCACAGCAGTACTATCATACTGTTTCTGTTTGTACTTCGATCTTGCTTTTAATAAATTCAAGGTGTAATTCTCTTCATCATAATCAATCGCTTTATTCAATAGACTATCGACTTGACCATACTCATTATTCGCCAACAAAATTTCTGCAATGCCTTGTATGGCAAATACGTCTTTGTCATTGATGGCATAGGATTTTAAGAAATTAGGAAACGCATCAAAGACCTCTCCCACTTCTAAATTAAGTTGTCCCAATTTCCGAAAATAAATACCATTCTCAGGAAATTTTTGTGTCAGTAATCGATAATACTTGATGGCTTTAGGAATATTGTTTTCAGTTTCGTAAATGGTTGCCAATGATTTTGCGAATGTGCAACTCACCGAGTCCGTATTCAATTCCTCAAGGTGTAGAAATATTTCTTTCGCTTTTTTAAAATCACCGGACTTTTGAGCACAGATTCCATAAGGGATTAAATTGCAAGAATAGTTAGGTGGAAAAGTCTTAAAGCAACTATTATACATTTTTAATGCGATCACATAATTTTGTTGGGCATAATGACTTTCTGCATTCTCCACACAATTTGGCAATGCATCTGGTTGTGCTATTGTCTTTATTAGAAACAAACTCCAAAGTCCCAAAATCAATATGATTTTCCATTTCATATTCCTAAGGTAAAACGATTTTTTCAGCTATACAACTTATTTTATCGTTTTATAGCGTATTATTACGTTATGTCTTTGTTTTGTTGTTTGGATTGGTGAAATGGGTGAGTGAGTGGGGACGTGTTTGCTAAGCTGCCTTTGCCAGCAGGCAGGCACAAAGAACACATAGACAGCTTAGAAAGAGGATGTTTGTTTTGTGAATACACATGAGGAAATTCACGAAACAAGAGCTATGTGCATCTTTGTTTCTGATGTGTTCTATGTGTTAAATTACGTCCTCTTTGTGTAAAAAATTATGTGGTAAAATCTGTGCGATAGGAAACAAGGTATCAATCAATATACTCAACAAGTCTCAAGAATCGAATTCCAAGTGATAATTCAAAAGTATTATTGATAATTTTTCTTTCTGGAATTGTTCTGGTTTGTCCACCAAGATTAGGTGCAGGCACATTGGTCAGCTGAGGTTGTTCATATTGTTTGGAGAAATCAGGATTGACGGAAAACTCCAAAATACCAGATACATATTCACTTAATGGAAATTCTAATCCTCCACCAACAGTTACCCCATAATTAAAATTACGAACCCCTCCTTCAAATGGATAAATCGGATAGAACTCATTGATCTCCACATATTCATCCAAATTGGTACCAATCGTATAATCGGCTCTAATTCCTAACATATAATACGCGGAACTGTTATTCCAGTCGTATTTTTTCTTTCCACCAAAACAAAGGGATAGATTATTGAATTCGAAAGCCGTTCTTCTTCCTGGCACATCACGCAATCCTTGACTTGTTTGAACAGTCGTTGCAAAGGTTCTAATGGCACTGCCTTTTACATGGTATCCAATCTGTGCAAAAATTCCTGTGGCATTATCTTCTGGTGCAGATTCGATGAAGGCAATTCCATGATATCTAAAAAGTGGATCTCTGGATAAGGAGTTGTCCCATTTTTGAGTTCCGATGGTCAGTCCGCCCTTGACACCATAGGCAAAACTTTGCGCCTCTGCAGGTATTAAAAAAACGGATAATATAAATGCAGTCAATAAATATCTCATGATCGAAGTCGTTTTAATTAAAGCGTACACTAAAGTTAAGAAGTTATTTATTTATCTCAACTTCAATTTTTGCCCTACTGAAATTCCGTCGGTTAAGATATTATTTTTCCGCTTTAATTCATTGACAGCCATACCATATAAACGAGAAATACCATATAAGGTCTCTCCTCTTTTGACTACATGAAATTCCGGGATTTGCTTTGTTGCTGGACTCGTGGTCGTGGTAGTTGGTTGCGTTGTTGGTTCAGGTTGAGTCGTTGAGTGCGTAGAAGTTGGCGTGTCTGGTCCTTTCTCCGTTTCCACATCTATTACCTCTGAGGGTTCGATTTCAAAATCCAAGAAATCGTTTTCTTTGTTCTTTGCACCTTGTTTGGTCGTCCTTGGAATCGCATGGTCTTTGACTTTCCAACCTCTTAGTTTTATTTTTTCACCTGGCAATGGTTCTGTATTTTCAGCCAATCGATTTCGAGCATATAGTCTATCCAATCGGACACCATATTGTTGGGCGATATCATACATGGTTTCACCGGCTTTCACAAAGTGATATTGAGAACGTCCACGATAACTTCTTTTCTTTTTCTGAATATAGACTTTCTCATTTTTCGCCAACTTCTTGCTAGGATTTTTCAAACGCTCATTGTATCTCAATATTTTTTTCAGGGAGACTCTTTGAGCTACCGCAATATCTGCAGGGGTTTCATTCGCAAAAGCAAACACCATTCTTACGTCATTGTTTCTTTGGAATAATTTATGATTTCTCTTACGTTTCGATTTTTTATCTGAAGGTGCACTGCTAGAATTATTATCGGCTAAGATATCTGGAGGAATGATCACTTCTCCATCCAATTTATACAACTCATATTTTTCAATAATGGAAATTAATTTCTCCGCATAAGTTGGACTGGTTGCATATCCCAATCGTTTTAATCCTTTAGCCCAACCTTTATAATCTGTTGGATCAACGTAATTAAACAAATAAGAATATCTAGGTGATTTCAAAAATTCAGAATGGGCATAATAGCTATCTTCTGGTCGTCTGTATTTTCTGAAACAAGATTTAATCAATCTACCAGATGCATCATAATCATCATCTTCGATATAGTGAGTCCCACCTTTCCATGCTGATCCACACTTCATCCCGAAATGATTGCCCGCTTTTGTAGCCAAAGTACTGCGACCATAATTCGATTCCAGCATCCCTTGCGCCATCTTGATACTTGCGGGAACCCCAGCACGATTCATCTCATCTTTAGCGATTTGTTGATATCTTTTCAAATATTTTTTAACGTGGTCTGGTTGTGCTGAAATAATCGTGACTGAAAACAGAAAGATCATCGTTGAAAAAAAGATTCTGTTCTTCATCCTGTTGTTTTTAAAATTTTCGTTAGACAATGATATCTTTGTTCTTGGAACCTAGACGAACTTAGACTTAAAACTGACAACTATGTATTTACAAAAATTATTTTACATATTAGCCATATTTACCATATTCTTAAGTTGTAAAGATAACAACTCAGATGAAAGCTCGAAAGCAAATGAGCAGACATCTGATATGGTAGTTGAAAAACCAAAAACCGTTGCCATTGCCGAAAATACTCCTTTATATGTTTGGGTGGAAAAATTACGTTTCAGAAGTGGACCTTCAACGGATACTGAGGTGGTTGGAAATTTAGTGGAAGGAGATCAACTTCTATTTTTGAATGACCGCACCGACTTCACACAAAAAATAAATCTTCGAGGTAATTTATTCAACGAACCATGGTTGAAAGTGAAATCCGCCAATGGAGATACCGGTTGGGTATATGGTGCTGGTGTCCGCGTTTACAACAATAAAGCTGCATCCGATACTGATCAATTTTCTAAACTATATGTCGCAGTCAAAAATCTGCGTCTACGAGCGGAACCGGATACGAAGAAAGAAATTTTGGCCGATTTGGTAGAAGGTGATTCGGTCACTTTCCTAAATAACAAAACGGACTTCACCAATAAAATAAGTTTGCGTGGCACCTATTGGGATGAACCTTGGTTGGAAGTAAAAACCAGTAAAGGGGTGACCGGATGGGTGTATGGTGGTGGCATTACGCCATACCGTCCTTACATCGCAGCAGGTCCGAGTCCGTATGACAAGTGTTATGAATTGAAGAAAAGCGGAAGAACAACTGCTTTTGATGATTGTATTGCAGTCGCGATTCAACGTCAGATCAGAAAGGATAAAGACATCGTTTCTAAAGATGGCAATGATTTAATCCTAAATTTAAAATCTGGTGAGACCAAAACTTTCACTAATAAAGCAGAAACCAATTTGCGTTTTGATTATCTCTATTACCTTGGTAGCATGAATGCTTTTGTGGTTCGTGAAAAGAGTGATCGAGGTGCTCGTGTTTTATTGGTGAATGATAAAAACGGAGCTATTTTTCCGATTTGGGGATTACCAAAACCTTCTCCTGATGGCAGGAAAATGATTGTTACAAAAAGTGATAGCGGTATGGCCAATGGTGTCCAAATCATCACTCGCGCTAATAATACTTTCAATGCCGTCTTCCAAAAATTAACACCTGGCATGGAACCTTATGATCCGAAATGGACAGACATCAAAAATGTGCAGGTGTTGTTACAACCTACTAAGGAAAATACGGAAGCAAGGTCTACTTATTTGTTGTTGATGGAGAATGGAGATCGGGAATGGATTGAGTTGGGGGCGAATTGAGTTGCATTTTATGCTTATTTTGAATACAAGTTTTATCAAAAAAAATGGAAATTGATTCTGTACAGGGTCTAAGTATTATTTTATTTGTTTTTGCACTATACTTTCTAGCATTCTTTGCTTTTTCCAAAGGAAGATTAAAATATGCTTTACTACTTATTGTGTTTACTGGTTTCGGGTTAAGGTTATTTTGTTCCTTAGACCCGATGCTCCATGCTTGGGATGAAAGATACCATGCGCTTGTCGCTAAAAATACAATTGAAAATCCATTTGAGCCAAAACTATATAAAAAGCATCATATCGACTTTGATTATAAAAATTGGGCTGGTAACGAAATTTGGTTACATAAACAACCTATTCCAATATGGTCAATGGCGATTAGTATGAAACTTTTTGGAATGAGTGAATTCTCTGTCAGGCTTCCATCGCTTCTTTTATCTACGCTTAGCATCTTGTTGACATTTTTTATCGGTAGAATCTTATTTAGTTCTCAGCTCATCGGACTAATTGCAGCTTTCTTACAATCAATTAATGGATTGATTATTGAAATATCCAGTGGAAGAGTTGCAACAGACCACATAGATACTTTCTTCCTATTCTTTATTGAGCTTTCACTATTCTTTATAATCTTCAATCTCCAGAAAAAAAAACCAATCTTACTTATTGCTGCCGGTATTAGTTGCGGATTAGCCATTCTAACAAAGTGGTTACCTGCATTAATAGTTCTTCCGCTTTTTCTAATTCTTAACTATCAGAAAAAAAGCAATCCAGATTTATTAAAAGAGTTGTTTCTTTTAATTATTCCAATTTTAATAGTTTCAGTACCGTGGCAAATATATGCGTTTTCCAATTTTCCAATCGAATACCAATGGGAGCAAAACCATAATTTATTGCATTTAATGGAAGGTTTAGATGGTCATGGACAACCCTGGTGGTACTTCATTAACAAAATCAGAATAGTTGTAAATGAATTGATATACCTCATATTAATATGGTTTGCTTATTTCCTGCTAAAACGTAGGGAATTCATTCGAGAAAATCTCTTCCTTTTAGTTTATTTTTTAGTTCCATTTTGCTTTTTCTCATTTGCTCAAACGAAAATGCAAGGATATCTTTTATTTTCATTTCCTGCATATTTCATCATTTTTGGTCTGTTCTTTAATGAGACTATGAGAATGAAAATCGTAAATCTTTACGACTTGAGACTTTATAGGTTTAGAGTTCTCTTCGCAATTTGTATTTTAATACTTGCACTAAGATATGGTATAGAAAGGGTTAAACCTTTTGATAAAAAAGAGATTGAAAAATTATCAAAAACAGAATTAATAAATGCTGAATTCCCTCCTAATACCATATTATTTAATGCACCTTGCCCAATTGAGATAATGTTTTATACTGATTGTATTGCATATAAAATAATCCCAGACAATACTCTGGTAAATAAACTAGTGGACGAAAGGTATAAATTACATATTATAGATAACGGAACATTACCGGCAAGATTATATAATGATACTCGGCTTGTCAAAATAAAACTGCCTGCAACTTTAAATTTCTGTCAATAACGTATTTTTCTGCAAGAACATAAATTTCACATTAATGATAATGCGCAATAATATTGATGCATTTGTCTAATATCAAATACGTAATTTTTAGCTTTCATGAAATAATTTTTATTACTTTAATAAGTGTATCTGGCATTTTCAAGACCTATAAATTTCACTCTCGCACAAATTTCCCCACGCCACCATTCTCAAACTTAACAATATACATACCATACCGTATTCCGACAATATCAATCTCACCATTTGACCTAACTCTGCCTTTCCCTACTACCTGCCCAACTTCATTCCAAATCTCATAAGGCTGATCAAATAAATCTTCAGACGAGACAAACAAATACCCACTAGAAGGATTCGGAAATAAAGTGACTGGTTTAAAATCAAGGATTGAAGGAACATCCGTCAACATATCCACCACCTTAAAACGGAGTACGACATAATTCGCCAAACCCAAATCATCTGCTACTTTGAAAACGACTTGATAAGGTTGATCTCTTACATGTTCTGCTGTTACTTCCCATAAGAAATTGGCTTCTGCGACGACATCATTTTCAAAAAATATAGTGAATACTGGAGGTTGCGGAAAATTAGGATCATATAATCCTGAAGTTACCGTCAAGTCCAATCCATCCGCATTTTCAAGATCTTCACTGACTACCAAAAATTGAACGATCTGCCCAACTTCAACTGTTGTAAAATCATTGGGCATAAATTGAGTCATCGCCAAATCCGGCAACATATTTTGCATCCCCGATATAATGAAGGACATATCACGTATTAAACTTCCGATTTGAATACCATCGCGATAAGAAATAATCTCCATTGTAACAACATATTCACCGACCTGTTCCGGACTATCCCATTTCAACAACCCAGTTTCTTCATCAAAAATAACTTCACCCGATCCGAAATCAGTCAATGGCAAATAATTCACAATCGGATCTCCATTATCACCGAAAGGCGTAACCAATCGATAAGCCAAACTATCACCATCTTGATCGTATGCATTAGGCGTATGGTAAAATGACTGTCCTACAAATCCAATATCAATCGGTTTTTCTAAGAGTACCGGTGAATAGTCATATGATGCTAACAATGAAAATTCATTTTTGAGATAAAAGGAGACATCTCCTGAGTTGGGTGGATTCACATTGATGATTCCTTCATTTCGATTTGGATCTTCCATAGACAAGGTGTAATCTCCCAGACTCGCATAGGTATGCACTGCAATGTAGGTATTGAATTTAAATCCATTGCCTGCTCCTTCTCCATCAGGAATTCCATTTCCATCTAAATCGGGTCCATTGGCTCTGATTACAAATTCACAATTGTTGTCTCCCCAGCACAATTCAAGGCTATCCCGATTTGCTGGACTTGTTAGATCCGTATAGGTGGAAACCCGAGCCTGAATGGTCAAATCTCCTATTCGAATGAAAGTGATTTCTCCCGCCCGATTGTGGGTTGCGGATAAATTAAAAGCGAGCAATAAAAGTAGAATTGAAATTGAAATGCGCATAATTTAAGATTATATCTGATGATAATTTTGTAAATGGTTTCGTGTTGAGATGGATTTCTCCATTACGTTTGTTACTTCATAACAAACTACAGTCAAAATTGGAAACCGATTTTAGTCCTTGATTCTTCGACTACATCTTGGCTTACCAAGATTTCGCTCAGAATGACAAGGAATAAAATAAGTACTCAGTGTATATCATTCACTTATTCAGTCTGAACCATCTTCCCTATTATATCAATTATAAACGAAGGCGAAATTAACACTTTACTCAAAAAATAAAACACGAGCTATCCTAATGTTGATAAATAGGAGTCGGTTCAAATTTGACTTTTGGCATTATACAGTTTAGTATGAACAAAGTGTATTCTGACTATGGTCAGAACAAATGTCTCAGAAGACATTTGACGGAGTGAACCGCAAAGCGGCTCGTTCTAATCTAAATAAAATCCGTTAAGAAATGAAAGCTGTTCGAGCTCAACAATAACAAATCCTGACTTGCTTGCCAATATGGGCTCTACAATCAAATTTGAGATACTACTCATGCGGCGAGTTT